>JASHPP010000346.1 GCA_030038035.1 Trebonia sp. | reverse complement strand
CGCCAACAACGAGACCGTGACCGGCGGCATAGCCCTGCCAGACGGCACGATCATCCCGGTGTTCCCAGTCCTGGCGTACACCTACCACGCCAGCCCGGCCAGCCTGTCGGCGGCGGTGAACGACGCGAACAGCGGCAGCGCCACGATCACCACCTGGGGAGTGACCGTGCCGATCACAGCCGCCGCGGTCGGCTTCGTCCTCGTCGTCCTCGCCGTCTTCCTGTGGGTGCGGGGCAGCAGCAGCGGCCACCCGACCGGGACGGCGCACCGTGAGCGCCACCCCTCCCCCGCGGGCGGCGCCGGCTGACCGTCACCCGCCGGGCGGCTCGGTGCGCCCCCGCTGGCCGAGCACCTGCGCCACGTGCTCGCCCAGGGCTTCCTGGACGTGCTCGGACATGGCCTGGGCGAGCATGGCGTCCACGACGATCTGGGCCAGCGGCCGCAGCCGCCTGACGATGGCCGCCGCCGCGGCGATGTCCTCGCCTGTGCCGTCCTCCAGGTGGGCGGCGACCACGTGGGCCGCCACCGTGGCGGCCATGTCGCGCGCGACCGCGTCCACGTGCACGCGCAGCCGTTCGGCCAGGTCGAGCACGGCGGGCAGCGTCATGCCTGCCGTCACCATCTCCGCGCCCGCGCTCAGCAGCCTGGGGCTGGGCACCCGGTAGCGCCCGCCGTCCGGCTCCAGGATGCCGAGAGCCACGGCCCTGGCCCGGTTCTGCGCGGTGTCCTGCGCGCCGAAAGCCTCGCGCAGCTGCGCGGCGGTTACGTGGCCAGCGATCTCGTCGGACCACGGGTGCCCGACGGCCGACTCGAGGTCGAGGATCTCGGCGAGGTCGCCGCCGCGTTCCCAGACGGCCAGCATCTCGCCGATGTTGGCGAACGTGTAGCCGCGCCGGAGCAGCTGGCCGATGAGCCGCAGCCGGGCCAGGTGCGCGTCCGTGTAGATGCCTACGCGCCCGTCCCTGCGGGGCGGGGCAAGCAGCCCGCGATCCTGGTAGACGCGGACATTGCGCACGGTCGTGGCCGCCAGCCGTGCCAGCTCGTCGATGCGGTACTCGCCCATGGTCTCCCGACGGAAAGTCGCCCGAACCTTGTCCGATTGCATTGAGACAATGCTCATTGTAACATTGATCGTGGCCAGTGTGGCTACTGATCAACACGGCCGGAGGGTGAGCGTTGTGCGTCGTGAGACCCTGCACAGCCTGGCCGCGCGCTCGGCGTTTGCCGGGCGGACGGCGATCGTCACGGGCGGGGCGGGCGCGTTCGGCTCGGCAACGCTGCGCGTGCTGCGTTGTCTCGGCGCCGACGCGATCGGCATCGACCGCGTGCCAGGCGCCGGGGTAGTTGCCTGCGATATCGGAAACGATGAGCAGGTCAGCGTGGCGGTCGCCGAGGCCATCGGGCGGCTGGGCCGGCTGGACACGCTCATCCACTACGCCGGAGTCGGACCAGCGGTGGACGTCGGGCAGCCGGCGGGCGCGGACGTCAGGGAAGCCCTTGAGGTCAACCTGCTCGGCACGTGGCGGGTGACCGCCGCCGCCCTGCCTGCGCTGCTTGACGCCCGCGGCCGGGTGATCGTCACCGCCTCGTTGCTGGCGGGCGTCACGATGCCGTTCAGCGCCGCCTACACGGTCTCCAAGCGGGCACTGACCGCGTATGCCGACGTGCTGCGCATGGAGTACGGCACGCACCTGCGGGTGACCACGGTCTACCCGGGGTACGTCAGCACGGCGATCCACGATCGCTCGCGCGCGGCGGGAGTGGCACTAGACGGCCTCGTGCCGGCGGAGAGCGTTCGCGACACGGTGCGCACCGTCGTGCGGGCCGCCGCGGCGCGCAAGGCCCCGCGCGACGTCGCGTCGACTCCCGCTGGCACGGCGGCGTTGCGGCTGGCCAGGCACGCGCCAGGCCTCCTCGACCGCGCGGTGGCGGCACGCCTGCGCCAGCTGGTCGCGGCGCGGGCGTTCGACGACGCCGGGCTGGCCGCCGGCCTGCGCGAACGGCACGGCGCCTTCCAGGCTGGCGCGGGAGCCGCGGATGCCTGACGTCACGGTCGCGATCATCGGGTCCGGGTTCGCCGGCATCGGCATGGCCGCACGGCTCAACCGCGCCGGATTCACCGATGTGGTGCTGCTCGAACGGGCCGCCGACCTCGGCGGGACCTGGCGGGACAACTCCTACCCCGGCGCCGCCTGCGATGTCCCGTCGCACCTGTACTCGTTCTCGTTCGCGCCCAACCCCGGCTGGACCCGCAGCTTCTCCCCCCAGCCAGAGATCCTGGCCTACCTGCGCCACGTGGCCGACGGCGAGGGGATCACGGCAAAGATCCGGTTCGGCGCGGAGGTCACCGCCGCCGGCTGGGAGGCGGCACCCCGGCACTGGCGCGTCGAGACCACCGCGGGCACGCTGACGGCGCGGTTCCTGATCTCCGCCGCTGGGCCGCTCAGCGACCCGATGATCCCCGGCATCCCGGGGCTGGACACCTTCGCCGGCACCGTGTTCCACTCCGCCACCTGGGACCACGGCTACGACCTGACCGGAAGGAACGTGGCGGTCATCGGCACGGGCGCCTCGGCGATCCAGTTCGTCCCGCAGATACAGCCGGTGGTGAGCCAGCTGACCGTCTTCCAGCGCACTCCCCCGTGGATCATCCCGCGCCACGACCGGCGGCTCTCCCGGCCAGAGCACTGGCTGTTCCGGCACGCGCCGGTGACGCAGCAGATCGCCCGCGCCGGCATCTACTGGGGGCGGGAAGCCTACGCGCTCGGCTTCGTCGAGAATCCGGAGATCATGCGGAAGGCGGCGGCCCTCGCCCTGCGCCACCTGCGACGCCAGGTCACCGATCCGGAACTGCGAGCCCGGCTCACCCCGTCCTACCGCATGGGCTGCAAGCGGATCCTCATCTCCAACGACTACTATCCCGCCCTCACCCAGCCGAACGTCTCCCTCGTCACCGACGCCATCAGGGAAATTCGCGAGAAATCGGTGCTGACCAGCGACGGCACCACCCACGACGCCGACGTGATCATCTTCGGCACCGGTTTCCACGTGACCGACTTCCCGGCCGCGCAGCGGATCTTCGGCGCCGATGGCGTGAGCCTGGCGCGCCGCTGGTCCGCCGAACCAGGACAGACCGCGTTCCGCGGGACGACGACGGCGGGCTTCCCGAACCTGTTGGTGCTGACCGGCCCGAACACCGGGCTCGGGCACACCTCGCAGGTCTTCATGATCGAGGCGCAGATCAGGTACGTGATCGGCGCGCTAGCCCACGCCCGCCGCCACGGGATCGACCGCATCGAGGTGCGGCCTGCCGCGCAGGCCGCCTATGACCGGGCGGTGCAGCGGAAGATGCGCCGCACCGTCTGGGTCACCGGTGGCTGCGCGAGCTGGTACCTGGACGCCAGGGGCCGCAACGTCGCCCTCTGGCCGGACTTCACCTGGAAGTACGCCTGGCAGACCCGGCGGTTCGACCCGTCCAGCTACGACCTGGCCGCGTCGTCCCTGCCGGCCGCCGCGGCGCCTGCCCGCTGAGGAGTTCCGCCGGGGCGCCGCAGCGTATCCCGCAGGGTCTCCAGCGCGGTGAAACGGGGAACCCAGCCGAGTTCCCTTTTCGCACGGGTGGTGTCCATGATCGGCGGATTGCTGGCCGCCTCCACCCACTGCGCGGCCGGCGGCAGGAAAGGCAGGACAGCGACGGCCCGCGCCGCGGCCCGCGCGCCGGCCCGCGCCAGGCGGGGCGGCACGGGCAGCGGGCGCAAGCCAAGCTCGCGCGCGAGGATGCCGCCGGTGACGACGCCGTCCGCGGCGATGTTGTAGGCACCGGGCGGCCCGGCGGCGGCGACGCACTGCAGCAGCGCCTGCCCCACGTCCTGTTCGTGCACGAGCTGCACAGGCAGTTCCGGTGCCGGCACAGGGAGCGGAATCCGCCCGGGCCGCACGGACCACCGGGCCAGCGCACGAGCCGTCGCCCCGAGCGGGCCGCGCGGCAGGCTCTTCCCGCCGACGGCGTGCGGCCCGAGCACGATCGACGGGCGCAGGACGTACAGGGCGGGCGCACCAGGCGCCGCGGCCCGGGCCTGCAGCAGGCGTTCGAGCGCGGCCTTCTCCCTGGCGTAGAACAACCGGGCGGCGGGGCGTACCGGCCAGTCCTCGGTCATGCCGACGGGATTGTCCCTGTGAAAGCCGTAGGCGGCCACCGAGGAGGCGTAGACGAAGCGGCTGACGCCGGCCGCCGCCGCGGCGTCGAAGGCGTTAAGCGTGCCGTCGATGTTGACCGACCTGATCGTCTGCCCGGAGGCGGCGCCGGTCACCTGGAACGCGAGGTGCACCACGACGTCGGCGCGGCCGAACGCATCGCGCAGCACCCGCGGGTCGCGGACGTCGCCGCGCCGGTACTCCGCCTTGGTCCAGCCGCACGCGCCGGGGTCGAACGGGCGCCGTGCGACCCCTGTCACGTGCGCTACCCGGTCATCGGCCTGCAGCAGGGGCATGAGGCCGAACCCGAGGGTGCCGGTCGGGCCGGTCACGGCGACCCGCAGCGCCGTCGGCGGCTGTGGTGTCACCAGCTATCACGACCGGCGGGTCAGGCTGCCTGGCCGGGCTGTACCGGTTCCCGCGGTTCGCAGTCGGCCCAGACCCGGTCGAGGAAGCTGGCGATCTCGGCGGTCAGCCGGGCCGGGCGCACCCACAGCTCAGCGAACGTGCGGGTGCGGATGAGCCTGGCGTTCGGAAGCTGGCTCGCGAGACGCTTGGCGTCGGCGAACGAGTGGACGAGGTCGATCCCGTGCCCGAGGACAAGCGCGGGCACGGTGATGGCCTGGCGCTGTTCGACCGTCGGGGCGAGCGGTCCCACGATGATGCCGTGCAGGATGGCGGCGATCTCAGCCGGATCCGATCCGACGGCGCCGAGCAGCGAGTCGAGCGGGCCGATACCCGACGAAGGCAACCGGGAGACGACGCGGGAGACCAGCCGCAGGATGGCCCGCGCGTAGTGCACCTCGAGCAGGAGGGGCACGAACGTGAGCGCCGCCGCCGGGGCGGCGGACTCGAGCACCGGCATCTCCAGGACCAGCCCGCGGACGATCTCCGGCGCCCGCACCGCGGCGAGCAGGCTCACGTTGGTGCCAAGCGAAACCCCGCCAAGCACCACCTGGTCGACGCCGAGCTCGTCGAGCAGGCACAGCACCTGGTCGGCGTAAAGGTCCATGCGGTGGGCGCCGGCCTGCCGGGGCTTCTCGCTGCGGCCGTGGCCAAGCAGGTCGAGCAGCACCACGCGGTTGCCCCTGGCGGCAAGTGCCCTGGCCAGGCTACGGCTGAGGTTGGCGTCGAGCAGGATGCCGTGCAGCCACACGAGCACCCGCTCTCCCGAGCCGTAGACCTCGTAGCTCAGCCGGTGCTCGCCGTAGGTGAGCGTGTGCCGGGTGCCCTCCGCGCTGGGCCGCCGGCCACAGCGCGCGATCCCCGCGATGCCGGAAGACCCTGCGCTGATGACGTTCGTCCCTACTCACCACTTCCGTAACATGGCAATTTTCTAGTAACAAGCATAGCGCCGCAAAAGAAACGGCAGGGGGCCCAGAGCACACGGGGGGACTGGATGAGCGAGGTACAGAAGGCCCAGCCGGAGCACTGGCTCACACTCCAGTCCGCTGGTTCAGGCAGTCCGTGGGGATGCCGGATCGAAAGCGTGGGCGTCAAGCTTCCCGCCCAGCGGCTGACGACGAAAGACCTGATGAGCAAGACCAGCCATCGCACCCGTATCCAGCTGGAGCGATTGACCGGTATTCACGAACGCCACGTTGTCGGGCCTGGCGAAACCTCATTCACCCTGGCGACCGGGGCGGCCCGTGACTGCCTGTCCCATTCGCGGCATCAGGCGTCAGACATCGAGATGCTGATCAGCACCAGCATCAGCCGCTCTAAGGGCCGGTCCTCGCAGTCGTTCGAGCCTCCGCTGAGCCTGTACCTCAAGCAGGCGATCGGCGCCACGCAGGCGACGAGCTTCGACCTCTCTAACGCGTGCGCCGGCATGCTGACCGGGGTGTTCATCCTGCAGAATCTCATCTCGCACGGCGAGATCAGCTGCGGCATGGTGGTCTCCGGCGAGTACATCTCCCATCTGAGCTGGAACGCGGCACGGCAGATCCGCTCCCTGTTCAGCAAGCAGCTCGCGTCGCTGACGCTCGGCGACGCCGGCGCCGCGGTGCTGCTCGAGCGGGCGCCCCGCGGTTCTGGCATCGACGTCATCGGCTTCACCACCCTCGCCGAGCACAGCCGGCTGTGCCTCGCCTTCCCCAGTTCCGTGGGTCCGGGGGCGCAGATGTACACCAAGGCCCGGACGCTGCAGCGGGTAGCGATCGAGGACACGGCGCCGCTGGTCGCCGAGACGATCAGGGAAGCGGGGATCGACCTGGCCGACATCGACTACATGATTCCCCATCAGACCTCGGCCCGGGCCATCCGCGCGGGCACCGACGCATTCGTGCAGCGGCTCGGCGCCAGGCCGAAGCACGTGGTCATCAACATCGAGGAATACGGCAACACGTCGTCGACGACGCTGTTCGTGGCGCTGTACAAGTGTCTGCAAGAGCAGAAGATCCGCAAGCACGACCGCGTGATGCTGCTCGCGCTCGCCTCGGGCATCGAGATCGGCATCGCCATCTTCACCATCGACAACCTGGCGGATAGCTATGGGCACGCACATTGAAGCCGCCTGCGCGCGTGTCGGCAACG
>JASHPP010000036.1 GCA_030038035.1 Trebonia sp. | reverse complement strand
CCACGCCTCGAACGCCGCGACCTCGGTCGCGATGCCGTGCTCTTCCGCCACCTGCGCCATCCCGGCGTTGAGCTCGACGCCGAGCACCGCGGCGCCCTGTGCCGCCATCAGCCGCGAGGCGATCCCTGTGCCGCTGCCCACGTCGAGCACGGACAGCCCGCGCGGGGACGGGCCGAGGACTTCGCCGATCAGCGCGCCCGGGTAGCCGGGCCGGGACCGGTCGTACGCTCTCGCCTCGCGCCCGAACAGCTTCACTCGCTCCGCCTGCTGCACGCGTCGATCCTTTCACGCAGGCCTCGCATTGCGCACAACTACTGACAGCCCTGCGACGTCCATAGGTCGTGGCGTCCGTGAGAGACGCTAGAAAGACATGAGGGACTCGATTATGAAGGTGTCATTCGGACGGGTGATGGCGCTGGCCGTCGGCCCCGTGCTGTTCCTCGCCGTCGGGGTGGGCAGCGCCGCGGCGCAGCCCGCGAGCGGGAGCCCGCCGCCTCCGGCAGGGTTCGAGGCGGACTCGGTCAGCTTCGTGTCGGCGCAGACCGGGTTCGTGCTCGGCGCCCGTGACTGCAGCCGGCTCCCGTGCACCGCGCGGCTCGAGAAGACCGCCAACGGCGGCAAGACCTGGACCGCGGTGCCAGCGCCCGCGGTGTCGCTTGTCCCGCCGTACACGTCGCCGCCGAAGACCGCGGTGAGCACGGTCCGGTTCGCGAACGCCAGCGACGGCTGGCTGTTCAACCCCGGCCTGTGGCAGACCACCGATGGCGGCAGGCAATGGCACCAGGTCAGCCTGCCCGTGGCCGGCATGGTCGTGGCGGTGGCCGCGTCGGACGGGGAGGCGTACGCCGCGGTCGAGCCGACCGCGGGCGGGTACGACAAGGCGGAGCTCTACGAAAGCGCGGTGGGCGGCACGTGGACCCTGGTGAAGGGCGTTTGGCCGGCGAACACGATCACGGTGTCCGGCCATTCCGCCTGGGTCGGCATCGCGCCGAAAATCTCGACGACCGCGAACGCCGGCAAGACCTGGACCAGGCTTTCGTTCAGCTGCCCCCGCAGCGCCCTGGCCTCCAGCGGGGTGGCGGCGGCGTCGCCGTCCGACGTGGCGATTGCCTGCTCCGACCAGGGCTTCCCCCAGCCTGGGTCGAGCATCAAGGAAGTGTACGTCTCTGCCAACGGCGGGAAGAGCTTCCACGAGGTCGGGCAGCCGCCCAACGGCGGGCAAGTCGGTGAGCTGGCCATGCCGCCAGGTGATCCCCAGGTGCTGATGATGACCGCCGCCGACGGCGCTAGCTGGCTGTACCGGTCGCACAACGGCGGCAAGACCTGGCAGCAGACGGAGTACTTCGACGGCGGCCTGGACTTCCGGGACCTCGCGTTCGCCTCGGCCACGACCGGCTACGTGATCCACTTCAGCGGCGGTCCGGTGCTCGCGTACGGCCTGGGGCTGCTGAAGACCGCGGACGCAGGTTCGATCTGGACCACCGTAACCATTCATTAATCAGTCAGAACGGACAGTGGCGACTCCCGACGCGAAGGTGTCACCACTGTCCGTTCGCGCGCGCAGGGTGGGAGTCAGCTGGTCACGGGCAGGGAATAAGACGTCACAGTAAGCAAGCAAACGGGGGAACGACATGCCTACAGTCACGATAGAAGGGCCCGTGACCCTGCAGGAGACTGCGGCGGCCCTGCAGGAGAAGCTCGGCGACCGCTACGAGGTGACCACGCACGGCACCGGCGCCGAGGGCGAGCTGAAAGTCAAGCAGTCGGCCGCGACGACCGCGAACGTGCACCTGAGCAGGGACGGCAACGCCACGACGTTTCAAGTTCACGGCGGCGGCCTGGTCATCACCCGGATCATCAACGAGTTCGGCATCGCGAAGAAGGTAGCCACGACGATCGAGCAGGCCTTCGCGACGATCCCGCCGCCGGCCGGCTCGCCCGAGGCCAGCTAACCGCCGTTAGGGTTAGCTACCCGCTGTGTTGGCAGTGCCGGTGACGAACCTGCCGAGGATGGCGCGGGTGCTCTGATCGAAATTCGAGAACATGCAGAGGCCGTCGATGTACAGGCTTTTGGCGAAGTCGGCTTCACCAGGGTTGGCGAGCGGTAGCACGGCCGCCAGCAGCGCCGGAGTGGGCGGGGTCGCGCCGCCGATCATGACCTCGGTGATCGCCTGCCGGTCCAGGCCATCTTTGAAGCACGCCCGCAGAAACTGGGCGAGTACCTGGCACTGGTATCCAGGATGGTCGGGATAGCGCAGCTGCAGTGCCTGCGCGAGGTAGCCGCGGGGCCGCAGCGCGAGCCGCACCGCCCGCGGGTCGTGACCCCGCTGCGCCAACAGGTCCAGGTAGCGCTGGGTGACGTAGCACATGACCGTCGCGTGGTCGGTGCGGTCCCACGGTTTCGCGAGCAGGTTGATGAAATCCCCGACAGGCGCTGGGTCGGAGCGAAGCCAGGTGTCCAGGTCCGTCCTGCCAAGGTGCCACCGGATTAGCGCCGCCGCCCCGAGATCGGCGAACCTGCCTTTCTCGATGACCTCAAGCAGGGCGCGGCTCCTGGGCTGGCCGAGTGAGTTTTCCTCACCCAGGCACTCCTCCAGCTGGAGGTAACCCGCGTAGCTGAGGGGCAGGCCGAACGCCAAGTGCAGCAGCACGTTGTAGAGCCTCTCGCCCAGCCTGCCGAAGCTGGCATCCAGCAGGTCAGGCCGGAGCAGGCGGCTTCGC
>JASHPP010000035.1 GCA_030038035.1 Trebonia sp. | reverse complement strand
GCGAGTGCGAAGCTTCCGCCGAGTTGGAACCGCCGGCTCTGGCCAGCGTGCACCCTTGGCAGCGCCTTGAGCAGGTCTTTCACCGGGGCGTTCGCGCAGACGAGCAGGACGATCTCCTGCTGGATGACCATGAGGTGCTCACAGCCGATATCGGCCAGATGATGATGGATGAGTGCGCTGTCGGATTCGGTGTCGGTGGTGCGAATCAGGTACAGGGATAGTGCCTCCTCCTTTAGGTGGGGTGTGATCCGGGCCATGACTTCGCTGGCGGGCTGGCCGCTCAGCAGTTCGGCCAGCAGCTCCCCGCCCTCGCGGCGCTCCGTCTCCCGCTGCCGCTCAAGCGTCGCGCGCTGGAGAGCCGCAATCGTCGCGATGTGTTGCAGTGTGGCCAGTCCTCCAGGCTGGGCGTCCGAGCGCCACAGGCCCAGCAGGCTCCCCGCGATGCGGCCTGCGATCGGCACCGAGACGACGTAGCCGCCGGGGACATACGCCGGCGCCTCAGACGGCCGCGCGAGTAGTTCCTTGCGCTCGTCGGGGAATGTGGGAACGCCTGGCAGCAGCGATGAACCAGTCTGCGAGCTTAGGTAAAGCGTGTATCCCGAGACATCCTCCAGGCGGCGGAACAAGGAGGCGGGGTCGCTGTCATTGCCCGACCGCAGCACGTCGAAGACGCTCAGCTGGCGGACTAGTTCGCGGTGGGCCGCGTCTTGGTTCGCCATGATGACGATCCGGGCGATGGCCAGGAACGGCACCTCGATTGATACGAGCAGGATCGGGAAAGCGAGCCGATCGGCTTCCTGCATGAGTTCCGTGGATAGCCGCGGGGCGCGCAAGTCCTTCGAGATGGCCAGAGCTGCCGCCCCGGCTGAGCAAAGCCTCGACAGGTACTCGCGCTGACGGCGGGGATCGCGCGGTATGGCCATTCCCGTGGTCATGAGCAATTCGCCCCCCTCCAGCCAGGGCACTGGATCCTCCAGCTCGCAGACGTGGGCCCATGTCGCCTGTCTTGCGGCTCCTTGCCGACCCGCGACGAGCTCGCAGCCGAGGTGAGAGAGATCCACCACCTCCTGAATAGTGATAGGCATGCCGTTCTCACATTTGGCTGAAGAGCCAAGTTAGATTGATCATTTTGGCATTCTAGCCCATAGATCATCAGCAGGTCGCGCGCTAATCTCATCACAGTCCCACTGCACCGGAACCGGCGTGACCAGCGGCGATGCAGATCTAGGAATGGAGGTGGCGCTCCATGTGCCGGCTTGCGACGTTCGCGCGGCCGTCAGGACTCGGCCGGTTGGCGAGGTGCGACGTCAAGATCACGGCACTGGCCGCGGCCCACCCCGGCTACGAACTGCATTGGCTCTTGGCAGTAAGGCCAGTCTGATGGCCAAGTTCAAGATCTATTTCGCAACCGACATTCACGGCTCCGAACGATGTTTCTTCAAGTTCCTGAACGCCGGCAAGTCTTACGGCGCCGATGCCGTCATTCTCGGCGGCGACGTGACGGGAAAGGCGCTCGTCCCCGTGGTCGAAGCCGCGGGCGGCTCGTTCACCGTGAACTTGTTCGGCAAAGCGGAAACGGCGGCCGACCCAGCCGAGCTCGCGGATCTGGAGCGGCGGATTCGCACGCTCGGGTTCTATCCATATCGAACGACGCCCGAGGAGCACGCCCGGCTGGCCGATGACGCGGACTACCTGTCGTCAGTCTTCGACGAGGTGATGCGGAAAGCCACGCAGAGGTGGGTGGAGATCGCCGATGCCCGCCTGCAGGAGGCCGGGCTTCCGTGCCTGGTCATGCCGGGCAACGACGATATCCCCGTCGTGAAAGACGTCCTGGCGCAAGGCCGGTGGCTAGTGCAGGGAGAAGACCACGTTGTCGAACTCGGGCCCTATCAGGTCGCCTGCCTTGGCTACTCGACGATCACGCCGTGGAACTCGCCGAGGGAACTATCAGAAGAGCAGATGGCCGAGCGGCTGGCCAAGCTGATCGAGCAGATCCAGCCTGGCATGCCCGTGATCTTCAACATCCACAATCCACCCGCAGATTCAGGCACGGACCTGGCGTTCAAGCTCACTGAGGACATGCGGATCGAGACGGCAGGCGGCGAGCCAGTGAAGGTTCCCGTCGGCAGCCGCGCGGTGCGCTCGGCTGTCGAGACCGTGCAGCCCGTCCTTGCGCTTCACGGACACATTCATGAGTCCCGGGCGATGACGTCCATCGGCCGCACGAAGGTCTGCAATCCGGGATCGGCGTACCCAGATGGGGTGCTCCAGGGCGTGGTCGTCACCCTGGACGGGGACAAGGTGAAGGGTTTCAAATTTGTCTCCGGATGAGCGCCGGCCGACGCGCGGGGTGCTGTGCCTGACGTTCGACGTCGACGCCGAGTCAGTGATGCTCGCGGCCGATCCCGCGAACGAGGCTCGTGCGTCGCTCATGAGCCATCAGGCCTATGGGCCTCTTGTCGGCGTCCCGCGGATCTTGTCCTTGCTCGCGCGGCTACAAGTCCACGCCACGTTCTTCGTTCCCGGCGCCACGGCCGAGCGGTACCCGGGCACTGTCGCGGCGATCCTCGACGGGGGTCATGAGGTAGCTCACCATGGGTACCTCCACGAGTTGCTCGTGGGCTCGGACGAGGCCGCCGAGCGGCGGTACCTGGAGCGCGGACTCGAGGCACTGGACCGGGTCGCGGGCGTCCGGCCTATCGGATACCGGGCCCCTTGGTGGGAGGCGACGCACCGCACCCGCGAGCTTCTCATCGAGTACGGCTTCGGTTACGACTCGAGTTTCTTTGACAGCGACGCCCCGTACTGGTTCAAGGCCGGCACACGACACCTGCTTGAGATCCCGGTCTCCTGGGCGCTCGACGACTGGGAGCGGTACGCGTTCTGGCCTGGGGTGACCGGTGACGGGCGGATCGACCGGCCGAGTGCCGTCGCGGCAGCCTGGTGGGAGGAGATCGACGCGATCAGGGCGGCCGGGGGAGTTTCCGTTCTCACGATGCACCCGTTCCTCTCGGGCAGGCCAGCGCGGGCTGCTGCCCTTGAAGCGCTGATCGAACGCGCGCTCGCCAGCCCGGGCCTGCCGGTCGTGCGTCTCGGGGATCTGCTCCGGCAGTACCGGGACGCGCCCGACGCCGCAGACAGCAGCGGTTCCCTGACGAAAGGTAGGAGATGACATGGCCGTAGGTGGCGCCAGGCCGCTTGAGGGCGTTTTCGCGAGGAAGGCGACGGGGCTTGTCCGCGAGGGCAACGCGACCAGCGTTCTCATCTACAACATCAACTTCGTCAGCATCGGCCTGATGCTTGTCTTCGCGCTCATCATGATCCCGGCGTTCTATCCGGGCGCAAACGTCGAGGGCACGTTCCTAGGCGCCTTCATCGTGGTGATCCCCACGTCAGTGACGTTCGCCCTGCTGGCGGCCGCCATGCCGCGATCGGGTGGCGACTACGTTTACGTAAGCCGCGTGCTCGGTCCTCGGTGGGGGATGATGTCCAGCCTCAACAACACGATCTGGTGGATTCTCTACGGCGGGGTACCGTCTGCCTTTTTTGCTTACTACGGCCTGACTCCGCTCCTGCGCGGCATCGGCGTGCTGACGAACAGTGCCACGCTGATCCGGTACGGGAACGACCTGTCGACTCCGACCGGTGCGTTCATCGTCGGCACTATCCTCATCATCGTCCTAGTGGCGATCTTCGTGATGGGACTGAACTTCTACTTCAAGATCCAGAACGTACTGTTTGCCATCGCGATGGTGGGACTTCTCGTCACCATCGGAGTGCTGGCCGTGAGCAGTCACGCCGGGTTCGTCAGCTCGTTCGACCACTACATCGGCCGGGTCACCGGCCACGCAGGCGCCTACAGCGCGGTGCTGGCGGCAGCCAGCAAGGCCGGCTTCAAGACCGCGCCGTTCAGCTTCTACTGGACGCTGATCCCGATGACCTGGATCTATCTCGAGCTCGTGTTCAACCAGTCCTCGGCTTACATCGGTGGTGAGGTCAAGCGGCCGGGCAAGATACAGCTCTGGTCGATGCCGTTCGCCGCAGTGGTAAGCACGGCACTGGCGATGCTGATCGCCTGGCTGGTGGCGAGGGTCGTCGGCACGTCGTTCCTCGGCGCGGTGAGCTTCAACTCTGGCGCCGCCATGGGGTTCTCCTCCACGCCCGTGTACACGGAACTGGTCAGTTATGCCGCGAAGAACGTCGTTCTCGGGTTCATCATCACGTTCAGTTTCCTTTTCTGGTCGTACTCGTGGCTACCGGGCCAGATCCTCAACTCGTCCCGCAACCTGCTGGCCTACGGAATCGACGGCGTGTTCCCTTCGTGGTTCGGCAAAGTCAGCGAGAAGCGCCACACACCGGTCAACGCCCTCGTCGTGATGGGAGTCGGTTCGATCGCGGCGCTGTGGCTCTACACTCGCCCGACCGGCCCGTTCAAGACGCTCACCGGCATATTCGGGTTCATCCTGAGCTTCCTCATGGTCTCCCTCGCGGCGATGCTATTCCCTTACCGGCAGCGTCAGGTCTGGGAGAACTCGGCGGTCAACTGGCGGATCGGGCGCGTGCCCGTGGTCACCATCGTCGGAGCGCTGAGCTTCGCAGCGTGCGGGTTCATGGCATGGGACTACCTGAACGACCCGCTGTCGGGCATCAGCGTGGTGCCCCACCACACAGGGGGTCTTTTCGGGTACCAGGACTTCGCCATGTTCATCTTGAACATCGTGATATGGGTACTGGGCTGGATTGTCTACGTGATCGCGAAGGCAGTCCGCGGTCGCCAGGGAGTCGACCTGGATTCCACCTACAGGGAACTCCCCGCGGAGTAGGCGGAAATGACGCAGGGAAACGTGCGATCCTTGTCTGCGATGAACGCGGATGCGGGCGGTGC
>JASHPP010000034.1 GCA_030038035.1 Trebonia sp. | reverse complement strand
GTGCCCTTGCCGTGCATCAGCGCGTTGTCGAGCAGCGTCGCGATCACCTGGGCCAGCCCGCCCGGGGTCACGTACGCCTGCAGCCGGGACTCCCCGATGAGCACCATCTTCCGGCCTGCCCGGCGGAACGCGGGGGTCCACTCGGTGATCTGCTGCAGCACGATCCTGTCGACGCTGATGAGGGCCGCGGACCCGGCGCCCACCCGGCGCGCCGGGCTGAGCAGCTGGCTGACCACGTCGGCCAGACGCTCGGCCTGCGCGAGGGCCGCGGTGCCCTCCTCCCGCACGACCTGCGGGTCATCGGCCGACGCGATCATCTCCTCAAGCCGCATGGACAGCGCGGTCAGCGGCGTGCGCAGCTGGTGCGAGGCGTCGATGGCCAGCTCGCGGTCGGCGGTCAGCAGGTGGGTGACCCGGCGGGCAGCGCTGTCCAGGCCGTCGGCCACCTGGTCGAGCTCGGTCACGCCGTAGCGGCGGCCGACCGGCCGCGGGTCGCCGGTGCCGAGCCGGCCGGCCGCCTCCGCCAGTTCCTCCACCGGCCGCGCCGCCCGGCGTGCCACTATCCCGGCCAGCACCACGGCCAGGCAGCAGGCCACCGCGAGCAGCGGCAGGCCGAGCGCCAGCATGACAGCGTCGTGGATCGCCGCGGCGACCAGGAGCGGCACGCCGACCACGAGCGCCGCCAGCGCCCCGACCACCGCCGCGGAAAGCCACAGCCGCACGCGCATTACCGTTCCCCGCTGGGCTCAGTCGCCGCGCTCAAAGCGGAACCCGACACCGCGGACGGTCGTGATGTACCTCGGGTTGTGCGCGTCGTCCCCCAGCTTGCGGCGCAGCCACGAGATGTGCATGTCGAGCGTCTTTGTCGACGTCCACCACTTGGCGTCCCACACCTCGCGCATGATCTGCTCGCGGGTGACGACCTTCCCCGCATCGCGCAGCAGGATCCACAGCAGGTCGAACTCCTTGGTGGTGAGGTCGAGCTCGATGTCGCCGTGCCAGGCGCGGCGCGCGTCCGCGTCGATCCGGACTCCGCGCACCGTCCCCGGGCTCTCCGCGCTGCCCCGGCGCAGCAGCGCGCGGACCCGGGCGAGCAGCTCCGCGAGCCGGAAGGGCTTGGTCACGTAGTCGTCGGCGCCGGCGTCGAGGCCGACGACGGTGTCCACCTCATCGGCCCGGGCGGTGAGGATGAGCACCGGCACCGTGTGGCCTTCGGCCCGGACGCGGCGGCACACCTCAAGGCCGTCCAGTTCGGGCAGCCCTATGTCGAGCAGGATGAGGTCGATCCCGTCGGAGAGCGCGCGGCCGAGCGTGGCCGGCCCGTCCTCGGTGATTTCCACCTGGTAGCCCTCGCGGCGAAGCGCTCGGGACAACGGCTCGGAGATCGAGGTGTCGTCCTCGGCGAGCAGCACACGGGTCATGACTAAATAGTAAAGCCACGGTAAAAAGCGCGTAGCAGGGACGCCCGGGTGCGGTCCGCCGGGCGCCGCGATGGCTGCTCCACCGGGCGCCGCGATGGCTTCCGCGCCGGTTAGACCGGGATGATCCTGGTGCGCGGTCCGGCGCGGAGCACCTGCGAGGGCAGCGTGTGCCCGACCGCGCGCTCGGCCTCGGCCGCCGCCTCGAGCAGCGCGTCCAGCGAGACGCCGGTGTCGATGCCCATGTCCTCGGCCATGTAGACGAGTTCTTCGGTCGCGATGTTGCCTGTCGCGCCCGGGGCGTACGGGCAGCCGCCGAGGCCGCCCACCGAGGCGTCGAAGTCCGCCACGCCGAGCTCGAGGGCGGCGAGCACGTTGGCCAGGCCGGTGCCCCGCGTGTTGTGGAAGTGCAGGTTCAGCGGGATCCCAGCGTTCGCGTCGCGGAACGCGCCGACGAGTTTGCGCACCCGGGTGGGCGTCGCCATCCCTGTCGTGTCGCCGAACGACACCGAGTCCGCCCCGTCGAGCACCGCCTTCGACGCCACGGAGACCACGCGCCCGACCGGGACGTCTCCTTCGTAGGGGCAGCCCCACGCGGTCGAGACGATCACCTGGACGCTCGCGCCCCTGACATGTGCCATGTCGAGAATCGCGGCGATCTCGTCAAGCGACTCGCCGGTCGTGCGGTTCACGTTCTTCAGGTTGTGCGTCTCTGAGGCCGAGACGACGACCTCGAGCTCGGTCACCCCGGCGTCAAGCGCGCGGACCGCGCCGCGGAGGTTCGGCACCAGGCCCGAGTAGCGCACGCGCGGCGAGCGGTTGATCCGCGCCCACACCTCGTCCGCGTCGGCCATCTGCGGGATCGCCGAGGGACGGACGAACGAGACCGCCTCGATCCGCCCCACCCCGGTCAGCGACAGCGTGTCCACGAGCGACACCTTGGCATCGGTGGGGATGGGATCCTCGTTCTGCAGCCCGTCCCGGGGCCCGACCTCGCGCAGCGAGATCCTCGACGGCAGCTCCCAGCTCACAATCCCAGGCTAACTCGTGGCGCCGGCCACTTGCCGCATGGGCCGCCGGTCACTCTCCCGGCCATTGCGGCGCGCGCTTGTCCGCGAACGCCGCGATCCCCTCCCGCCGGTCGCCGGACAGCGCCGCGGTCCGCCACGCCGCGTCCTCGATGTCGAGCGCGGATTCCAGCGTGACGCCCCAGCCGTTGCGCAGCGCCCGTTTCGCGGCCCGGACCGCGACCGGGGAGTTGGCCGCGATCGCCGACGGGCGGACGAACGAGACCGCCTCGATCCGCTCCACTCCGGTCAGCGACAGCGCGTCCACGAGCGACACCTTGGCATCGGTGGGGATGGGATCCTCGTTCTGCAGACCGTCCCTGGGTCCGACCTCGCGCAGCGAGATCCTCGACGGCAGCTCCCAGCTCACAGTCCCAGGCTAACTCGTGGCGCCGGCCACTTGCCGCATGGGCCGCCGGTCACTCTCCCGGCCATTGCGGCGCGCGCTTTTCCGCGAACGCCGCGATCCCCTCCCGCCGGTCGGCGGACAGCGCCGCGGTCCGCCATGCCGCGTCCTCGATGTCGAGCGCGGATTCCAGCGTGACGCCCCAGCCGTTGCGCAGCGCCCGCTTCGCGGCCCGGACCGCGACCGGGGAGTTGGCCGCGATCGCCGACGCCACCTCCAAGGCCGCGGCACGTGCCTGGCCTGCGGGGACGCGGCGGGCAACGAGACCGGACCGTTCGGCTTCGTCGATCGAGATGCGGCGGCCGGTCAGGATGAGGTCGGCGGCCAGCCCGGCACCTAGCCTGCGCAGCGCGAGCTGCGTTCCGCCGCCGCCTGGCACGAGCCCGACGGTCACCTCGGGCAGCCCGAACACGGCCGTCTCATCAGCCACGATAATGTCGCAGCTCATCGCGAATTCGCAGCCGCCCCCTAGGGCATATCCGTGAACGGCGGCCACGGCGGGCTGCGGAAGCCCGAGCACCGCGCCGAATGCCGCGCGGAACACCCCGCGCTGCCGCAGGATCTGGGCGTCGGTCATCGCGTTGCGCTCCTTGAGGTCCGCGCCCGCGCAGAACGCCTTCGTCCCGGCCGCGCCGAGCACGACGGCGCGCACGCTCCTGTCGGCGCCGATGTCCGCGCAGGCGGCGGCGATCGACTCCGCCATCGCCGTGTTCAGCGCGTTCATCGCCGCCGGGCGATCGAGCACGATCTCCGCAACGTACCCGTCGTGACGGCGCACGGTGATGCCGTCCAAAGCCTGCCTCACGGCCGTAGGCTAGTCCATCACGTCCCTGTCCTCCCGGCCGACCCGCAGCCGCTCGTCCTCGACGAGCTGGAACAGCGTGGCCTGCACGTGCTCCACGTGCGGGATCTCGGTCAGCGTGATCTCGCCGTGCTCGCCTGCCGACTCCACGATCAGCGTGCCGCAGCCGAGCAACCGGTCAAGCGGCCCCTTGCGGAATGAGACGTCGGTGATCCTCGACAGCGGGATGTCCCGGCCGTGGCGCGCGATGATCCCGTCCCGCAGCCGCATGCGGCGCGTGGTCAGCTCGTAGACGGTGGTACGCCACCGCAGCAGCGGACCCATCAGCCACCACATGAGCAGCACGATCGCCGCCACGGCCACCGCCAGCCGCTCGATCCCCGCGTCCTTGCCTGCCGGGATCAGCACCTCCCCCACGAGGAGCGCGGCGACCACGACAAACGCGAGCGCGATCGGCCGCACCAGCGTCTTCCAGTGCGGATGCAAGATCTCGACGCACTGCTCGCCCGCCGCGAAAGAGCGGTCATATCCCATACCGGACATGGTAGGGCTCTTTCACGGTAGCCCCAGGCACACGGCGCTTCGATACGCCGGGGTTGGCCCGATCTATTTGCTGCTGCCAGCTGGGCGCACGATGCGGGAGGCTCGACCGCCCTACCCGCTTGTCGTGCACTACTCGCGGAACCTGACGTCGCGGGACATCCATCCAGTGCGGCAGCCGCCACAGACGCGGCTCGCTCGTTCGCTGGTAGACGCGGCCACCTGGATGGCGACCGATCGCGGCGCGCAGGCCGTGCTTGCCGCCGGAGTTCAGCAGCGCCTGGTACGTGTCACCGATCTCATGGCCGAGGCGCTACGCGAGGGCGGCTGTCACTGCTAAGCGATTGATTTGTTCCGGTTTTCTGTCGGCCTGACAGCAGCAACCAGGAACAAACCGGACGGGGAGCCGGCTACCGCAGGTGCACCACATCGCCCGCGGAGACCGGCGTCGGGGACGTGCCGCCAGGCTCGGCGACCAGCAGGCGGCCGTCGGCGTCGACGTCTTCCGCGACGCCGGACACCGTCCGGCCGCCCGGCAGCTCTGCCCGCACGCGGCGGCCGAGCGTGCCGCACACGGCCAGGTACGCGGCCCGCAGGCCGCTGCGATCCGGGTCCGGGTCGGCGCCGAACGCCAGGTACCAGCGTTCCAGCTGGCGCAGCACCTCGACGAGCAGCACGTCCCTGGCGACGTCCGCGCCCTCGGCGAGCAGCGATGTCGCGCGAACGCCGGCAGGGGAGGCCGGGAGCGCCTCCGCCGGCGTGGCGACGTTCACGCCGATCCCGACGACGACCGCGTCCCCGGACTGCTCGGCCAGGATGCCGGCCAGCTTCCTTTCGCCCACCAGGACGTCGTTGGGCCACTTCAGCGTCGCCGGCACCGAGGCCGCGGCGCGCACGGCGGTCGCGACCGCGACCCCGGCAAGCAGCGGCAGCCAGCCTCGCTTGGCGGCGGGAACCGAGGCCGGGCGAAGCAGCACGGAGAACGTCAGCGCGGCGCCTGGGTCGCTGACCCAGGACCGGCCCATCCGGCCGCGCCCGGCAGTCTGCTCCTCCGCGACAAGCACCTGCCCTGAGCGGCCGCCGCGCGCCAGCAGGTCGGTGTTCGTCGATCCGGTCGTGGCGACGACCTCGATGGACTTCCACAGGCCGCCGGCGCCGGCGCCGCCGGCGCCGGCCAGCGCGCCGCGCAGCACTTCCTGGCGGAGCGGAGCCCGCATCGGTGCGGCCGCCATCAGTCGCCGATGGCGATGCGCAGCCGGCGGAAGCCCTTGCCCTTGTTCTCCACCTTGACCACGCAAATCCGGCCGACCTGGGCGGTGGAGGCCACGTGGGTCCCGCCGTCGGCCTGCTGGTCAAGGCCGACGATGTCCACGATCCGCACGTCCTTGACGTCCTCGGGCACCAGGTTCGTCGCGGTGCGGATGATGTCGGGGAGCCGGAACGCCTCCGCGCGGGGCAGTTCGCGCACCACGATGCGCCGGTCAAGACGCACCTCCGCGTTGCACGCGTCCTCGACCGCCTCCTTGAAGCCCGGCGGCACCGTCTGCAGGTCGAAGTCCATCCTCGCGGTCATCGGTTCCATGTTCCCGCCGGTCACCAGCGCGCCGAAGTCACGGAACACCACCCCGCACAGCACGTGCAGCCCCGAATGGGTGCGCATCAGCGCGGTGCGCCGCGCATCCTCGACCGCGCCGCGCACCGCCGTGCCGACGGGCGGCAGCGGGTCGCCGTCCGCAGGCTGCAGGTAGAGCTCGTCGCCCTTGCGCGCGTCCAGGATCCGGGTCTGCACGCCGCCCCACAGCAGCACGCCGTGGTCCGGCGGCTGCCCGCCGCCGCCCGGGTAGAACGCGGACCGGTCGAGCACGATCCCGTCCGGGCCGGACTCCACCACGGCCGCGTCCCACTCGCGCAGCGTCTGGTCGTCAAGTTCAAGCCGATGCGTCCTGCTCACGCAGGCAGCCTACTGCTCCGCACGTGCGCCACGGCGAGCCCGATGCCAAGCACGGCCAGTCCGGCGAGCGCGGCCGACGTCGCCAGGTACGCGTGCGCCGACGCGAGGGTGAAGGCGGCCGACGCGTGCGCGGGCAGCCGGCCTGCCAGGTTGAGGTACAGCGTGCCGAACGTCGCGATCCCCGTGACGATCCCCAGCTGGTTCACGGTCACGACAAGGCCGCTTGCGTCCGCCGCGATCGCGACAGGAACCCGGGACAGCACGCGGGTCATCAGCGGCCCGAAGGCCGACGCCATCCCCGCCCCGGCCACCGCCGCCACGACGTAGGCCCAGCCGCCGCCGGTCGCGCCCGAGCGCATCAGCAGGCCGAGCCCGAGCAGCCCGGCACCGTTCGCGACGAAGCCGCAGACGATCAGGACCGGGTGGTACCTGGCGGGCAGCCGCTGCCAGTTGAGGCTGACCAGCGCGAAGGCCACCGCGGACGGCGCGAACGTCAGCCCGGCGCGCAGCGCGGACTCGCCGAGCCCGTCCTGCATCTGCAGGGCGAACCCGAACAGCCAGCCGCCGAACACGACCATGACCGCGAACAGCCCGGCGATCCCCGTGGCCACGCCGGGCAGCCCGAGCAGTGCCCGCGGCAGGATCGGCTGCCCGCCGCGGGCCGCCACCCGCCGCTCCACGACGGCGAGCGCGCCCAAGCCGGCGACGGACGCGGCCAGCAGCGCCCAGCCCCAGGCCGGCCAGCCGAGCGGCTGACCGAGCACGAGCGGCAGCACGAACGCCAGCACGGCGGGCGCCAGCGTGAGCAGCCCTGGCAGGTCAAGAGTGCGGGAGCGCGTCCCGTCGAAGCGGCCCGCGGGCAGCAGCCTGCCGCAGGCCAGCACGGCAGCGCCCACGGGGACGTTGACGAGGAAAATCGGCCGCCAGGTGCTGCCGGCGATGTCGGCGCTGATCAGCAGGCCGCCCACCACCTGGCCGAGCACCGCGCCGCCGGACAGCACGGTCGCGTACAGGCTCATCGCCCGCGCCCGCGGGCCCGGAGCTGCGTAGGTCCGCTGGATCAGGCTGAGCACCTGCGGGATCATCGCGGCGGCGCCGGCGCCCTGGATGAAGCGCAGGCCGACGAGGACACCGGCGGTCGGCGCGAGACCGCAGCCGAGCGAGGACAGCGTGAAAAGGGACACCCCGGCCAGGAACATCCTGCGGTAGCCGAGGATGTCGCCGAGCCGCGCGCCGGTGATCAGCAGCACGGCGTACGCGATCGTGTATCCGGCCACGATGAGCTGCAGCCCCGCCCCGGACGCGTGCAGCCCCGCGTGCATCGATGGCACCGCGACGTTGACGATCGTCGCGTCGAGCACGGCCATCAGCTGGCCGGTCAGCACGATCGCGAGCACCGTGCCGGGCCGCGGGCCGCGGGCGGCCGCGCGCTGGCCAGCGCGCGGCGCGAGGACTTGGGTGAGATCGGTCATGGCAGAAAGTCTGCGCCATGCTTTATCCTGGTACCAGGAGCCTGCTTATCCTGGTAGTAGTACCACCTGGCACGGCCGGCTGTCTTGGCAGAGGATGGCGGATGTGAACACCCCGAACGGGAACGGCAGTCACGCGGTCAGCAGCGCGCGGCGCACCGAGCTCGCCGCGTTCCTGCGCACCCGCCGGGAGCGCATCGGCCCGGAGGATGTCGGCCTGCCCGCCGGCACCCGCCGCCGCACGAGCGGGCTGCGCCGCGAGGAGCTCGCCCAGCTAGCCGGGGTCGGCGTCACCTGGTACACCTGGCTGGAGCAGGGCCGGCCGATCAACGCGAGCGTCCAGGTGCTCGACGCGGTCTCCAGGACGCTGCGGCTTGACGCCACCGAGCGCGAGCACCTGTTCCGGCTCGCCGACCTCCCCGGCGCGGCAGGCGTGCCCGGCTGCGACGACTGCCCGCTGCCGCCCGAAGTACAGCAGATCCTCGACGCGCTCCCGCTCCCCGCCAGCGTGGTGACCGAGCGGTTCGACCTGCTCGCCTGGAACCGCGTGTACGCCGCGCTGTTCCCCCGGGTGACCTCCGCCCCGCCCGATGAGCGGAACACCCTGCTGTCCATGCTCACCGGCCCGCCCTGCTGCTGCCCCGTGGACGACCAGCAGGCGCACTGCGACGCCATGATCGCGCAGCTGCGCGCCGCCTACGGCAGGCACGTCGGCGATCCTGCCTGGACGCACTTCATCCGGCGCCTCGAGGCGCAGAGCCCGGTGTTCGCCACGGCGTGGGCGGCGCACGACGTCGCCAAGCCGGGCAGCGTGGTGAAGGTCTTCCGCCACCCGGGCGTGGGCGAGATCACCGCCGCGTCGACCAGCTTCGCCGTGCAGGCGGTGCCGGGCGCCCGGATGGCGGTCTACACCCCCGTCGACGAGCCGAGCAGGAAGGCCCTCGCCCGGCTGGCCGCCGGGGAAGAGGCGGACGCCCGGTTCGCCTGCTGGCCCATTCATCATCCAGAACGGGCCGTGGCGCCTGTCGCGGCCGGCCGGAACTGACGGCGGCGCCGGACCCTTCGGCCGGTCAGAGCTTGTAGCCGATGGCGCGCAGCAGCCGGTGGCGCTCGGCCTCGTCGGACTCGGTCTCGATCCCGACGGGCGGTGATCCGTCAATCACGCCGACCACCCCGCGGCCCCGGTCGGTGACCGCGACCAGGACGTCGACGTCGTTGGCGCTCGCGCAGTAGACGGCGCACACCTCGGACACGGCCTTGACCTGGTTGAGCACGTTGATCGGGAAGCCGTCGCGAAGCATGACGATGAACGCGTGGCCGGCGCCGACCGCCAGGGCGTTCCTTGCGGCCAGTTCGGTCAGCTCCGGGTCATTGCCCGACCGGCGGACCAGCCTGGCCGCCGACGCCTCGCAAAAGCCCACGCCGAAGCGCAGGTGCGGGCTCGCCCCGGCGAGGGTCTCGTGCAGGTCCTCGACGGTCTTGATGAAGTGGGCCTGCCCGATGATCACGTTCACACCGTCAGGCCTGTCGATCGTGACGGCCTCGATAGACACCATCGTCAGCCACCTCCGCGGCAGGATGAGTAGCGATCAGCACGAGCGCATCGAGGATGCGCCACCAGTCCGCCTCGGCCAGGTCCTTGCCCATGGCCTGCGCGAGCGTCGCCAGGGCGGCCACGAGGCGCGCGGAGAGCTCGCCCGCGTCGGCGTCGAGCGCCATGGCGATCGTCGTGACCGCGCGCCGGAACCTGGCGGTGCGGGCGAGCCGGACCAGTGCGGCGGGCACTTGCGGCGACGAGGATTCCCGCGACGGCCCGGCCTGGTCGTCCGGCACGAGCGTGATCGCCAGGCGCATGCCGAGGGCCGCGGCGAGCCTCGTCAGCGCGGTGATCGTCGGGTTTCCCCTGCCGTTCTCGAGGTTGGCGATATACGGCACCGACAGGCCCGCGTCGGTCGCGACGGAGGCCACGGTCCGGCCCGCGGCGCTCCGCCGCGCCC
>JASHPP010000345.1 GCA_030038035.1 Trebonia sp. | reverse complement strand
CCATCCCAGGAGTTCACCTTAGCAACCTGCTTGCCGCGACCCCGCGCGGGCGATGGGCCGCTGTCAGGCAACAGCCGCGACAGCGGCCCATCGGCCCTGGTTATGGAGCGGGGGCGAAGGCGATGCCGGTGATGGCGGCGTCCAGCGTGGACGTGCCCGGGCCGCCGCCGACGGTCGCGATGACCGAGTTGGCCGCCGTGGCGATGATCGAGACGGAGCCGGAGAAGCCGTTGCCGACCCACACCTGCGAGCCGTCGGGGCTGACCGCGACCGACATGGGCAGGCGGCCGACGGAGATCGTCCCGGTCACCCGCAGGGTCGCCGCGTCGATCACCGAGACCGAGTCGGAGTTCATGTCGGCGACGTAGAGCGTGGACCCGTTCGGCGTCACCGCGACCGCCTGCGGCTCGGCGCCGGCCGGGGTGCTGCCGATGATCCTGCCGGTCGCGGCGCTGATCTTCAGCAGCGTGCCGGCGTCGGGGTTGGTGACGTAGAGGGCCGAACCGTCGGGGCTGACCGCGATGCCCTGCGGGCTCCCGCCGAGGTCGGGGATCACCTGGGTCACCGCGGACGTCGCGGTGTCGATCACGTAGATCCCGGTCTCCGTGGTCACGTACGCGGCCGAGCCGTTCGGGCTGAACACCACCTGCCGCGGGGCGGTGCCGACCGTGATGTCGCCGGTGACGGTGTTGGTCGCCGGGTCGATGACGGCCACGGCGTTAGACCCGCCCGGACCGGTGTCGCCGCCGGTCACGGTCGCGTACACGAGGTTGCCTGACGGCGACACGGCGACGTCCTGCGGGTACGGCCCGACCTCGATCTTGGTCTCGGCCCCCGTCGCCGGGTTCGCGGCGAGGACGTAGTACTGGCCGGTGTCGGCGATGTAGAGCTCGCTGCCGTCCGGGGTGGCGGCGACGCCGTCGGCGGTGTCCGTGCTGATCTCGCCGACGATGGCGGCGGCGGCCACGTTGACCTCCACGACCTCGTCGCCGGTGGAGGCGGCGACGTAGGCGTAGTAGTCCGGATCCGGGCCCGCGGCCTTCGAGATGGCCGTGAGCGCGGCCTTGGTGAGCGCGGTGCGCGACGTCCATCCGGCGCTCGCGACCGGGGCGTTCGCCGCGGGCGTCCCGTGGCCGGCGAACGTCCCGGTCAGCGCCATGGCGGTGATCGGCGCGCCGATGACCACCAGGCCCGCGGCGGTGGCGGCGGCCACGATCGTGGCGCGCCGCCTGCCCAGGCGCCTGGGTGTCCCGTTGTCAGCTGACATGTGCGGATCTCCTTTGCGACGACGGCGGCCGGTCACGCGGGCGTGCCGAGCGGACGGGGACGGGGGCCGGTCTGCTGGACCGGCGGTGTCTGGTTGGCGCCGGGGAACACGGCGGGCGGCAGCGTGGTGACCTCGTAGACGGCCCGGGCGAGCTGGGCCTTGGTGTCCGGCAGCACCGGGAACGGGCCGCCCGACGGGTAGGCGCCGAACGCCGACGTGAGATCCCCGAACGTGGCGCGCCGCCACGGCGTGATGTTGGGGATCGTCACGCCGGTGAGCGTCTCGAGGAAGCGCAGCACCGAGGTGTGGTCGAAGGTCTCGCTGGCGATCCAGCCACCCTGGGTGAACGGCGACACGATGATGCACGGCACCCGGAACCCGGCGCCGATCGGGTCGGTGGGATAGTCGACGGCGTATTCGCCGGCCGTGCCCGCCGGCGCCGTGGGCGGGACCACGTGGTCGAAGATGCCGTCGTTCTCGTCCCAGTTGAGGATGAACACGGTCTTGGCCCACACGTCGGGGTTGGCCGCGATCGCGTCGATCTTGCTGGCCACGAAGTCCGCGCCCGCGGCCGGCGTGTAGTCCGGGTGCTCGGACTGGTAGCTGGTCGGGATGATCCACGAGACGGTCGGCAGCCGGTCGTGGATGGCGTCGTACTCGAACTGCCCTGAGGAGAACGTGCGCAGCCCGCTCTGGTAGAGGGTGGAGCTGACCGGCGCGACCTGGAAGGAGTTGAACATCTCCAGCAGGTTGCACTCGTAGTTGTCGACCTCCTGGTACACCTGCCAGGGCACCCCCGCGTTGGTGAGCGCCTCGGGGTAGCTCAGCCACTTGTACGGCGTCGGGTCGATGTTGGAGGTGATCGGCCCGCCGGCCACGCCCAGGGGGTCGATCCACGCCGACATGTGGTACAGCCGGTTCGGCCAGGTCGGGCCGAGCACCGAGCAGTGGTAGTTGTCGCAGATCGTGAAGTTCTCCGCGAGCGCGAACTGGAAGGGGATGTCGTCGCGCTCCAGGTAGCCCATCGTGTAGGGGCCGTTGACGCCGTCCGCCGCCAGGTGCGCGGGCAGCCAGTTGTTCATCAGCCCGCCGTTCCAGGCGGAGTGCTGGACGGTGTAGGCGTGGCTGGTCGACGGCTGCGCCTGCGCGCTTGTGGTCTGGGTGTCGAGGTGGAACGGCAGCAGGTAGCCGTCCGGGTTCTCGGGGTCTGGCTGGTAGAAGACCGAATTGCCGGTGCTCAGCGTGATCGCGGCGGGGTCGGAGAACCCGCGCACGTTGGGCAGCGTCCCGAAGTAGTGGTCGAAGGACCGGTTCTCCTGCATGAGGATCACCACGTGCTTGATGTCGCTGAGTCTGCCGCCCTGCGAGGGACCGACAGCCAGCGCGCGGCGGACGTTCGACGGCAGGAATTCGGCGGCGAATGCCGCTGCTCCGGCCGCGCCGAGGCCCTGCAGCAGACGACGGCGTGAGATTTGAGGCACGAGCATGCTCCGTCCGGTCGGGGGAACAATTACCGCCACTCACCCTTTTCCTTCCTGATGAGCGGGCAGTGAGCGCCTCCGGATCATTGGGCAAACTCATGGCCGCGTTCTGGTGAAAGAACAGTAGCGTTGCTGTTTACCCGGGATTCGGCTGCACGTTTACTCGTGGGCGGCCGTGTTGATCAGCGTTTTTCCTGCGTGATTAAGACCCGTAACATGGCGTCCAGCCGGTATCGGATGCCCAGCTCTCCGCGGCGATCATCAGGATCTCGGTGGGACCGGCTTTGGCCTGCCCGTACTGGTAGATGTCCGGGGCGATCAGCCCCAGGCGCAGCTTGAAGTCGCCCCAGGCGTCGCGGGCGGTGGCGTTCGCTCGCAGGAAGTCACGGAACAGCAGGTTGCGGCGCGCGGTTTCGCTAGCGCTCTCACGCACGTGAACATTGCTGGCCCGCTCGCCAGCCGGAGGCGCGAAGACCAGCTTTGCCCATCGCCCGCCTCGCGTGGTCTCCGTCCGGTTCCACGGCTCGGGCCGCACCCGAAAGCCGATTCGCTCAAAAAGGCTGACGATTGAGTCCTCATCGAGCGCGCCGACGCGGACCTGGATGTCGATGCAGTCCTTGGCCGCGAGCCCGGGTCGTACGGCACTACGGACAGGCCGCGGGCCAGCTCGTCGGGGAATGGCATGAGGCCGAGCTTACGAGCGCTGTCGCCTGCCTGGCCGCCCGCCTTACGGGTGGGCGGTCCCGACGACCGGGGAGTCAGGCGAGAAGCCAGCGGCCCTGACCGTCCTGCGCAGCACGGCGGCCTGCTTCTCCAGCGGAAGGATCTGCGAGTCGATATCCGGGTAGGCGTCAAGCCAGCGTCGCAGTGCCTGCTGCATGTCCGCCACGACAAGGTCGTCAAGGACGACGACGGCCACCGGGCTGAGCGCCCCGTTCAGCAACGGCAGCGCCGGGTAACGGGCCTGGCGGCCCGTGGCCGCGGGCGGCCCGTCGACGAACAGGAGGTCGATCCCCATCAGGTTCTCCCACGCCTGCCTCGTGTACCAGGAGTAGGTTTCGCCGTCGAGGCTGAAGCTCTCCAGCGGGGCGTCGCGTACCTCGGCCAGGTCGCTGACGTTGTGCCTGGCCAGGAAGTCGCGGGTCTTGCTGGCGTAAACGGGGTCGTGATCGAGGGCGATGATCTGGCCGTCGATCCCGAACCGGCGCATCGCCAGCGCGAGCCACAGCGTGGACGCGCCGCTGCCGCACTCGACGACGAGCGACGGCCGTTCGGTGATGATGAGGTCGACCAGCACCATGAGCAGGTCCGGCGACGCCGCCCAGCCCCGGGTGGCGGGCAGCACGTCGTCGGCTGGCACGATGGCGGTCAGGTTCTGCAGCGCTTCCAGCTGGCGGTACGTCTGCTTGATCTCTTGCCCAAGACCGCTGCCGGTCCGCTTCACGTTCTCAAGCGTGCGGGCCGTTGTGCTGTCCAGGTTCCCGATCCGTTCGGCCAGCTTGAGGCTGTGCGTGAACTGAAGGAGCAGGCCGCCGAGCAGCGGCCCGAGCGCCATCAGCGTCGCTGTCGGCACCGCGCCCGCGCGCGTTGCCAGCCCGAGCACGAGCGCGCCCGCCAGCCACGCCACGACTAGTGCCGCTACGGCCTCGACGCGCACCCGCCGACGGACCAGTCGGTGCATCGCGACTCCTTCATCCTGCGTAACCCGCGTTATTCGCCTGGCCAGCGCGCCGCCTGCGAAGATTCCATACCTTATTACAGACAGCCATGACGATGGGCCCGCGGCGAGAATTCCGCCTTCGGAAATACCGATCCGGGGTGGTCGGGGCCATTGACCCTCCCCACCCCGGAACCGGCATCCGCCGATTGCGACCGGTTGGCCTAGGTGAGAGTTACCGGCCTGGAGGTCGCGCCTGGGCCGGTTCCCACCTTGTTCTTCGCCACCACCGTGAAGGTCCACGCGACCTTGAGTGCCAGCTTCCCGAAGGTCGCCTTGGTCGTGCCGGCGCTCTCGGACTCAGAGACCGGCTTCTCACCCTTGGCCCTGGCGGTCACCACGTAGCCGGTGATGCGCGTGCCGCCATCGCGGGCCGGCGCCTTCCAGGTCACCGTCACCGACGCGGTCCCGCTCCCGGCCCTGGACGTGACGTCCCGCGGCGCGGAAGGCACTGTGTCGGCGTAGGTGAAGGTCACCGCCGGGTTGACCGGGCTCTTCCCGTTGTCGTAGTTCGTGGCGAGGCTCTCGATGGTCGCCACCCGGATGTCCACCGTCGACCCGAGGGTGCCCGCGGGGACGACGACGGTGAACTGGCTCGTGTTCCCGGATTCCCAGAAGATCGCCTGGTTGAAGTCGGTCGTCTTCACGGTTCCGAAGTAGACGGCCTGGATGTACCCGAGGTTGTAACCGTTCACGGTGATCGTCGTGCCGGCCGGGCCCGTCATCGGCGTGTCCGACGTCAGCGAGGGATTGCCTGGCAGGTAGTAAGTGAAGGACGCGGTGGACGGGAGCGAGCAGCCCGACACCCCGCACACCTCCAGCGTGTAGATCCCGGTCAGCGCCGCTGGCGTGACCAGCTCGATCTTGGTGTTGGAGACCACGTCGAGCACATACTGGGTGGCGGGGAAGCCGTACTTGGTGTCCGTGAACAGCACCAGCTCGGCTCCGTCGAAGCCAGCGCCGGTGATCGTCAGGTCCGAGCCGCCGCTCGTCGGGCCGGCCTTGTAGGAGGTGCCCGCGACCGAGAACGACGAGACCGAAGGAGTTGGCGCGTAGGTCACGTCCACCGTCGCGGACGGCGGGACGGGACCTCCGAGGGTGGCTCCCGGGGCAACGTTGGGGCTGCCGTAGGTCTGGACAGTCACCGGGAACGTGGCCGGCGCCGGCGTGGGAGCCTCCGGCGGGAACAGGACGGTGAGGCTCGTCGAGCTGATCGCGACCGGCGAGTAGCTGATCGAGTTGGCGTTCAGGTAGGTGCCCACGTTCAGCCACTCGAACCCGAGCGCACCGAGTCCCGTTCCGGTGATGGTCGCCTCGGTGCCACCCTCTTCGCTCATGTAGTTGCCTGGCGTGGTGAGGGTCGTGATCGTGGAGATCGTCGGGACGGGTTCGTAGTCGAACTCGAACGGCGCCGCGTAGAGGCCCTCGCTCGACGTCGCGTTCGCGAGCTGGCCGCTGAACTCGAGCGGGATCTGGCTGAGCGAGCCCTCGCTCGTCAGGCCGCTGCCCGTGCCGTTGAGGGTGACCTGCACGAACACCTGGCAGACACCCGTCGCCGGGTTGTCCCCGCTCACGCAGTTGCCCGGCGAGGGCGTTGCCGGGGTCGTCGCCGTGATCGTGTTGTCCGAGGTCACCGTGAAGCTCGCCGCCGGCGTCCCGCCGAAGGTGACCGAGGCGACGTTGGCCGTCGGGCTCGAGCCCGTCGTCATGAAGCCGGACCCGTAGATCGTGACCTTGTTGCCGCCGGCATCGACGCCCGCGTTCGGGAACACGCCGGACACGAAGGGAGACGTGCCTGACGTGTTGGCGCCGGAGTCATAGAGGATCAGGCGCGACGCCGAGCTTGGGGCGCTCGTGGCACCACCGGTCGCCGTCACGCTCACCCCGTAGGTCCCGGTCCCGTCGGCGGCCCCGCCCTGACCCTCCTCCAGCGTGAGGAGATTGTCCGGGATCGCCGTCACGTTGATCTGGGTGTCGCTCGCGACCGAGTAGTCGGCGGCGGGGAGAGTGACGTCGCCGATGCTGACGGCGGCGACCACCGACGTGCCGGCGGACTCGAAGTTGCTGCCGGTGATCGTGAGTCTTGCCGTGCCGCCGCTCACAGCATCGCTGGACAGCGCAGGTGAGCTGAGGCTCGCGATGGTCGGCGGCGCGACCGCCGGTGTCGCGCACAGGTAGTAGGCGAGGCCTTTCGCGCCGCCCGCGCCCGTCACCTTCGGCGTGCCGATGCCGCTGGCCATGTCGTAACCCGTGGTGGCCGGGTACATGCCGTCGCCGACACCGAAGTTGTCGTTGTTGCCGACGGTTATGTCGTCGAAGGACGCCGCGTACTCAGCCGGGACCGAGGCGATCGCGTAGAGCTTGGGGGAGATGAAGCCGACGCCGCCCGAGCAGCTCGACTGGGAGCTGATGTCCGCGGTGATGGCCGCCCAGGTGGGGCTGGACAGCGAGGTGCCGCCCCAGATCGACCACTGGCCGTCGGTGACGATGGGGAACCCGCCGGTGTTCGGCGAGGCCTGTGCGCTCACGTCGGGGACCTCGCGACAGACCGAGTTCGTGTAGGTGTCGGCGCAGAAGTTGTCGTCGACGACGCTCTCGGCCGTGCTGACGACAGAAGCGTTGTCGAACCCGGGCACGGTCGAGCTGGTCTGCCACGGCGGGGCAGGCCAGATGTCGGAGATGCCGCCGCCGCCCGAGCCGCCTGCCGCGCCGTCGTTCCACACGTCCTGCTGCGGCGGGTCGGTCGCGGCGGTGATCGCGGTGCCGCCGACCGCCGTGACGAAGGGCTGGGTGGCGGGGTCGCTCGCGGACAGGTAAGGCGCCACCGGCTGACCGCTGTCGCTCGAGCAGGTGTCGTCGCCGTTGTCGCCGGTCGAGGCGAAGACCGTCTTGCCCATCGCCGCGCCCTGCTCGAACAGGTAGTTCTCCTCCTGCGCGTAACCGGGCGACTCTTCGAGGACCAGCTGCTCGCACTCACCGTACGAGATCGACTCGATGGAGGCGCTGCTGTCGGCCATGGCCGCGATGGCATCCAGGAAGCCCGGGTCGCTGTCCGGCGCCTCGTAGACGTCGACGAGTGCCTTGGGCGCGTAGGCGTTCACGGTATCCACGTCGAGCTCGGTCTCGACCGAGCCGCCCAGGCCATCACCGGGAGAGGCCCCGCCGTCGATGTTGGTGTAGCTGTCCCTGGCGGCGACGGCCGGGCCGTTGGTCGTGCCGTAGTAGCAGTCGTCGAACGCCGTGATGTCGGCGACCGAGTACCCGAACAGGTCGAGGATGTCGACCGTCTCGCCCTGGCCGAAATCGCCCGCCGAGTAGAGCGGGTCGAGTCCGTAGGCGTACGCCACCTGGTTGGCGGTCAGGCCGCCGCCGTCGGCGGCGATGGCCGAGGCCGCGGCGCACGCGTCGGCCGCCCCCGC
>JASHPP010000344.1 GCA_030038035.1 Trebonia sp. | reverse complement strand
CCTGGCATTTTCTGCGATCAACGACTCCCTCGGCGCCCAGCCCGACGCGCAACTCTCCCAGTCGCTGCCCCGGGAAGTCCGCCAGGCCGTGACCTACGGCCGGCCTGCAGCCCAAGCGCCGGCTGCCTGACCTGGTCCACGGCTTTCAGGCAATGTCCCGCGCGGACGCCTCGAACTGCCTGCCGTTGATGCCCAGGGCCACGATGCGGCGCGGGCGAACGCGTATCCATGCCGGGCTGAACCGGAACGGGGCACCGAGCCGCCTGCCGACGTCCCCGCCGCCGTCAAGGTAGGTTCCCGCGTGGCCGCGGACTTCAAGGATGCGCGGTGACGGGGCATCGGCCACGACGGCTGCCTTCGGCCGGCGCTGAGCATCGCGGAACTTCTCCGACGTGACCATGACCCCCACGCCGAACTCCGCGCTGGCGCCAATGACCAGCGCCTCGGCGTCCGGGCCGTAGAAGACCGCGACCGGCACGACATGCGGCATTCCGTCAGCACCGACCGTGGCGAGCCTTCCAGGCCGCTGACTGTCCGGGAACTCAATCCCGGCATCGGTGAACACGCTCACGGCAAGAGCCTATGCCTGCGGCGGGGACCCCGGGCTGAGGCTGCCACGCCAGCACGCTGCGCCGCCGCGGCCTCAGTCAGCGACAGGCGACTCCCCGCCCCGCACAGACCCCATCAGCCAGCCCGTGTGTCCCGTCTTCATTCGACCTGACGCAAACGTTCCGGACGACGCCCTGTCTGCGGCGGGAGAGCGCGTTCCATGCGGCAGGCTCAAGATCACGCTATCATGAGATATCACCTGGAGGCGGAGATGACCGATGTACTGGTCCGTGATGTGCCCGACGATGTCGTCGCGGCACTGGATGCTCACGCCGCCCGCCTGGGCCTGTCCCGCAGCGAGTACGTGCGCCGCCGCCTGGCTCAGGACGCCGCCATATCGGGTTCCCCGGTCAGCGTGGACGACCTGGCCCGGTTCGCTGGGGCCTTCGCCGATCTGGCCGACCCGGACGTGATGTCCCGGGCCTGGACGTGACCGCCTGGCTCATCGACAAGTCCGCGCTGGTCCGCCTGGCCGCCAGCCCGGATGCCGCGGAGTGGGCCGCGCGGATCGAACGCGGACTGGTGCGGATCACCACTGTCACCCGCCTTGAAACCGGCTATTCAGCCCGGTCAGGTCCGGGGCTGCGAGTAGCGTTCCGCCAGCCGCCACTGTCATCGATGCCGACGGAATACCTGACCCCGGCCATCGAGGACCGGGCGGTGGAGATCTTGACGCTGCTCGCGGACCGTGGCCAGCATCGCGCTCCGTCCATACCGGATCTCATTATCGCCGCGACTGCTGAACTGGCCGGGCTGACGGTGCTGCACCTGGACAAGGACTTCGACCTCATCGCAGAGATCACCGGCCAGCCCGTGGAGCGCCTGAACGCGGACTCAGGCGCTGAAATGGATAATGGTGCAGGCCTGACCGAGGCATGATCCTTACCGGACAACGGCATGTGAGTGCGTGCTGATTTATCCTGTTCTGCGCACGTCGATATCCTCTAAGCTTAGACTGCCACCGAGTATCCTCAGTTTGTGCGAATCGTCTACAACAAGCTCGTCCGTGACCGGATCCCCGAGACCATCCAGTCAGAAGGGCGCCAGCCTACCACTCGTATCTTGGATAACAACAGTTATCAGTCCGCCCTGCTAGCCAAGCTGCTCGAAGAGGCGCAAGAGGCAAGAGTCGCGACTGCAGAACACCTACGAGACGAACTCGTCGATGTGCTGGAGGTACTTCAAGCTTCGGCCAAAAGCGAGAGCATAACCTGGGAAGGACTCTTGCCGGAAGCAGTCCACAAACGTACCCAGCGTGGCGGATTTGACGGTCGAGTCTTCCTCGAGTATGTCGAGCTGGCTGATTAGAGGAGCCGGTATCCAGCCAAGGAAGACGGCATCTGGTCAATCCGCCCCATGCAGTTTGGCGAGCCGCTTTTGGACCATTTCCACCTCTGCGCTAATAGCCGCTTAGGTATTTAGTTTTAACAGCGCACTCATCTCGGCAAATTAGAATAGAGGGAATCCGGGTTTGGCCAAGGCTGGGCTCAGGCAGCGTGAGGGGTTATTTCCACGACGAGGTCGGCGTCGAGGGCCGTGCTGATCCGTTCGAGCAGCGGGATGGTAGGTACCACGCCGCCTGCTTCCAGGCGGGACAGCGCGGGCTGGGTCATGCCAGCGCGGGCGGCCAGTTCGGCCTGGGACAGGCCTAGGGCCAGGCAGCGCTCGCGGACGGCCTGGCCGATCAGGAACGCCCGGCGGGCCTCGGCGTATCCCTTTCGGTACTCCTCGCTGCCGCGCGCCCCGACCGCGACTCGAACGCGGGACCTACCGCTTAGGAGGCGGTCGCTCTATCCACTGAGCTATCGGGGCTCACGAAACCCCTAGCTTACCTGGGACCGGCGCGGGCCGGCGCCGGCTGGCGGGCAAGGGGGCCGGGTTCATATTGGCTTCGGGGCCGCATCCCGCCGCGGGTAGCATCTAGGCAGGCTCGCCATGGGAGCTTCGCCATGGGCCGTTCCGCGCCATCAATTCCTACGTCAATGTGAGGCAGCAGCCGTGTCCCAGATCCGCATCCACATGCTCGACCGCCAGGCTCAGCGGACGGAGCGTGCGGTGACGACCGGGACCACCGCCGGCGACCTGTACGCGGATGACCCGGATGTCGTGGTCGCCCGGGTGAACGGCCAGCCGCGTGACCTGGCCTGGGAGCTGGCCGACGGCGACCTGGTCGCGCCGGTCGCGGCCGACTCCGAGGAGGGCCGCGCCGTGATCCGGCACTCCACCGCGCACGTCATGGCGCAGGCGGTGCAGCAGGCCTTCCCCGACGCCAGGCTCGGCATCGGGCCGCCGATCGAGAACGGCTTCTACTACGACTTCGACGTGGCGCAGCCGTTCACCCCCGGTGACCTGAAGGCGATCGAGGCGCGGATGCGGGAGATCGTCAGGCAGGGCCAGCGCTTCGTCCGCCGCGAGGTCAGCGACGAGCAGGCCCGCGAGGAGCT
>JASHPP010000343.1 GCA_030038035.1 Trebonia sp. | reverse complement strand
CGGCGCCGGCCGGGGGCGGCGGCTCAGCCGCCTGACGCGGCTGAGCGGAAACGTCCGCCCTGGCAGCCCGGTTGCGCGGCGGCGCCGCCGACGCGTCCGCGGCGAGCAGCTTCGCGTACAGCCCCTGCAGCTCGGCACCGGGCTCGACCCCGAGCTCACCGGATATCGCCTGCCGGGCCTGGCTGAAGGTTTCCAGTGCCTCGGCATGCCGCCCGGCCTCGTCGAGCGCGCGCATCAGCAGATACCACAGGCCCTCGCGCAGCGGGTTCTCCGCCACCAGCCTGCGCAGTTCCGGAACCACCTGGGCGGGCCTGCCGCACTCCAGGTCCGCCCTGATGCGGAGTTCGGCGGCGGCGAGCTGAAGCTCACGTGTCCGTTCGGATTCATTGATGATTTGCGGGGACGGCGGGACGTCGGCGAGCAGCGGCCCCCGCCACAGCGCGAGCGCCTCGGCGAGCACAGCGGCGGCGCTTTCTGGGTCCGCCGCCAGCGCGTCCCTGCCCGCCGCGACTCGCGCCTCGAACTCTTGCAAGTCCAGGTCGTCGGGGCCGATGCGCAGCAGGTAGCCAGGAGCGCGGTAGACGAGCACCCGGCCTTCGGTATCGCCGATCACGCGCCGGAGCCGGTGCACGTAGATGCTGACCAGGTTGTTGGCCTTCGCGGGCGGGCTGTCGCCCCACAGCTCGAAGATCAGGGTCTCTGTCGAGACCAGCTGCCCCGGCCGCAGCAGCAGGCAGGCGAGCAGCGACCGCCACTTGGGAGCACTGACAGCAGCCCAGCCCTCGTCCGACCAGACCTCCAGCGGACCCAGGATGCGGAACCGCATCAGATGAGCCCGTCCGGATTCACGTTCTCCCCCGCTTTCTGGGTGACGGCCGTGTCAGGCAGGGCTGCAGCGCCCGCCGATTATCTGGTGCCGCGGGTCGATCTCCGGGCCGTTGTACGACCCACTTAATCACGACTAAAGCATGCCGTAAATCTGACGACCGATCATGTCACCCAGGTGGAGCGAGGCATCGCTGACCGTATAGGGCGAGGAGGCGGACCAGGTGAGCGCGGCGCGAAACGAGTGGCCGGCCGGGCGAACGGCGAGTTCGGCTTAACTGCCGCACAAGCGAGGGCTGCCACGCTCGTCGCAGCAGCCACAGAGCACGGGGGCCGGATCGGGGTCCCGTATCGCGGCGGACGACAGCAGGGGCGCCGTCCGGCACGACACGGGACTCCGCCGGGGGTTTGAGAGCAGACGGCCGGGACCGCGGGCAATCGGTCCAGGCACGTCGCGCACACCCGTCCCGCCGAACCGGGGAATGGCGGGGCGGGCCCGCGGCCCTGGTCCAGGGTGTGGGCCACTCCTGGGCCAGGCCGCCCCCGCAACTCAGCTGTGGCCGTCGAAGAGGCTCGTCACCGAGCCGTCGCTGAAGACCTCGTTGATCGCCCGCGCGAGCAGCGGCGCGATGGACAGCACCGTCAGCTTGTCGAACCTCTTCTCCTGAGGCACCGGCAGCGTGTTGGTGATGACCACCTCGCTGATCCGGGAGTTCTTCAGGATATCGACAGCGGGCCCGGACAGCACGCCGTGGGTGGCTGCGACGATGACCCGCTCGGCGCCCTGGTCGAAGAGCGCGTCCGCCGCCTTGGCGATGGTCCCGCCGGTGTCGATCATGTCGTCTACCAGGATGCACGTCCGGCCGGCCACCGCGCCGACCACCTCGTTGACCTTGACCTGGTTCACGACGTCGGGGTCACGCCGCTTGTGGATGATCGCCAGCGGCGCGCCCATCCGGTCGGTCCACCGCTCGCAGACCCGGACCCGGCCTGCGTCCGGCGCCACAACGGTCACGTTCCTGACGTCCAGCCTGGTCTCCAGGTAGCCGGCCAGGATCGGCAGCGCGAACAGGTGGTCGACAGGGCCGTCGAAGAAGCCCTGGATCTGGGCGGTGTGGAGGTCGACGGCCATCAGCCGGTCGGCGCCGGCGGTCGCGAAGAGGTCGGCGACCAGCCGCGCCGAGATCGGCTCCCGGCCGCGGCTCTTCTTGTCCTGTCGCGCGTAACCGAAGAACGGCATGACCACGGTGATCCGCTTCGCCGAGGCGCGCTTGAGCGCGTCGACCATGATCAGCTGTTCCATGATCCACTGGTTGATCGGCGCGGTGTGGCTCTGCAGCACGAACGCGTCACAGCCGCGAACAGACTCAAGGAACCGGACCATGATCTCGCCGTTGGCGAAGTCGTACAGCCTGGCCGGCGCCGGCTCGATATCCAGGCAGTCGGCGACCTCGGCGACAAGCTCGGGGTAGGCCCGCCCGCCGAACAGCATCATCTTCTTCTGGCTGGGCGCCGTCATCCCGCTCACCTGGGTTAATCTCCTTCGCGCGGTCTTACTCAGCGGGGGTTTCCGGGGGGTCGTCCCCCCGGGTCGGCAGCGCCGCACGTGCGCGGCTCGCCGCCTGCGCGGAACGCGTGCCTTCCCTGTTGCGTTCCACCCATCCCTCGGAGTTGTGCTGCCGCCCCCGCGCGATGCCGAGTGCGCCCGATGGCACGTCCGCTGTGATCGCCGAGCCGGCCGCGGTATAGGCGCCGTCGCCTACTGTGAGCGGCGCCACCAGGACGGTGTCGCTGCCGATGAAAACGTCATGGCCGACCGTGGTGCGGTGCTTGGCCACGCCGTCGTAGTTGGCGAAGATCGTCCCCGCGCCGATGTTGGACCGCTCGCCGATGTGCGCGTCCCCGACGTAGGTGAGGTGAGGCACCTTTGCCCCCGCCCCGATCACCGAGTTCTTGACTTCCACATAGGTCCCGACGTGCGCGTTCTGCTCTACCCTCGACCCCGGCCTGAGATAGGCGAACGGCCCGACGGTGGCGCCTGCGCCGATTTCCGCCCGACGGCACACGGCGTGCAGCACGATGGCGTCCGCGCCGACGGCGGTGTCCTCGAGCAGGCAGCCGGGGCCCACCCGGGCGCCGCTGGCGATGGCAGTCTGCCCCTGGAGCTGGGTCTGCGGGCCGACCTCCGCGTCCGGCTCGATCGTGACGGTGACATCGACCCAGGTGCTGGCGGGATCGGCGATCGTGACGCCGGCCCTCATCCAGTGCTCGAGGATCCTGTCGTTGAGCGCGCGCCGTGCGGCAGCCAGCTGGACCCGGTCGTTGATCCCCTGGACCTCTGCCGCGTCGGCCGCGAGCACCGTCCCGATCTGATGACCGTCGCGGCGGACGATCTCGAGCACGTCGGTGAGGTACTCCTGGTTCTGGTTGTTGTCTGTTGTCACGCGCTTGATCGCGTCCGCGAGCAGCGCGCCGTCAAACGCATAGCAGCCGGAGTTGTATTCGCCGATCGCCCGTTCGGCGGGCGTGACGTCGCTGTCCTCGACGATGCGGACGAACCCGCCGCCCGCGTCCCGCACGATCCGGCCGTAACCTGCCGCGTCGCCGCGGGCGGTCAGCACCGTGGCCGCGTTCCCCGCTTCGCTGTGGCAGGCCGCCAGCCGGCGCAGTGTCTCGGCGCGCAGGAGCGGCATGTCGCCGTAGGTCACGAGGACGGTGCCGCGGAAGACGCCCAGGGCCTCGGTGATCATGCGCACGGCATGGCCAGTCCCCAGCTGCTCCTCCTGGACGACCACTCGCGCCTGCGGCACCTGCTCGCCGACCTCGGTGCTCACCTCATCTCGGCCGTGGCCGACGACGACCACGAGTTCGTCGGGATCAAGCTCACGGGCCGCCGCGAGCACGTGCCCGAGCATGGTGCGCCCGCACAGCGAATGCAGCACCTTAGGGCTCCGTGACTTCATGCGCGTGCCCTCGCCCGCGGCGAGGACCATGACTGCGGCCGGGCGACTTCCGCTCACGAGCAACTGTCTCCTCGGGTATCGCGCCGAACATTTCCAGGGCAATCATTCACGGGAACCCTACTGAGCGGAGCGACGGCAAATCTGTTTACCCGCTCCTCATCCGCAGGATACCGTCCCGTAGCCATAACGTGCAGTTGTGCGGCACAGCCGGGGCAGCTCCGGCCGCTCCGGGGCGGGCGTCCTAGCCGACCGCCCGGCCCGGCTTGTCGGCGGGTTCCGACGTGTCCGCGACGATATCAGGGACGACCAGCTCGCTGGGTTCGATACCCCCGCCCTCGGCGGCCACGGCGGCCAGCTCCGACCCCAGCGACTCGCGCGCGGCAAGCGCCGGCTTGCGCCGGGCCGTTAGCAGCGAGGCCACGGCGCCGACCACGCACGCGGCGATCGCGAACCCGAAGGCCACGCCGATCCCGTCGTGGAACGGGCCGGTGATCAGGTGCGGGAAGAACTGCCGTCCGATCACGTATGCGGCGTGCGCGGGCGACAGCTGGCTGAGGATGTGGCCGAGCAGCTGCTGCATCGGGTTGTAGCCGAGGAAGGCGGCGAACAGCACGCCGATCGGGGGCAGGTGCGACAGCGGCGCGGCCGCACTGGCCGGGACGCCATAGGAGGTGAGCCCGCCGAACAAGGCCGTCGGCAGCTTGCTCGACAGGCCGGCGACCATCAGCGAGAAGAAGATGCCGATGGAGAGCACGGAAGCGGAGTTCATGAACGTGGCGATCATCCCGCCCGCGGCACCGCGCTGATTGGCGGGCACGGAGTTCATCATCTCGGCGCGGTTCGGCGATACGAACAGGCCGGTTCCGAAGCCGTTGACCAGGACGAGCACCGCGAACAGCCAGTAGCTGAAGTTCACGGGCAGGAAGGCAAGCGCCAGGAAGCTCGCCGCGGTCAGCAGCGCTCCGCCCACCGTGAACGCCTTGGCGCCGAACTTGTCGGACAGCACGCCGGACAGCGGCGCCGACAGCAGGAAGCCGATCGTCAGCGGCACCAGGTAGATGCCCGCCCACAGCGGAGTCTGGCTGTAGCTGTAGCCGTGCAGCGGCAGCCAGATGCCCTGCAGCCAGATGATCAGCATGAACTGCATGCCGCCGCGGCTCATCGCCATCGCGAGGCTGGCGATGTTCCCCGCGGCGAACGGACGGATCCGGAACAGCGAGATCCGGAACAGCGGCTCGGCCACCCGAGTCTCGACGTACACGAAGATCGCCAGCAGCGCGACCCCGCCGAACAGCGCGGTCAGCACCCACGGGTTGGTCCAGCCCATCGGGTGCCCGCCGTACGGCAGCAGGCCGTAGGTGATGCCGACCAGGATCGCGATCAGCCCGGCCGCGAACAGCAGGTTGCCCCACCAGTCGATCCGCGCGTGCCTGCGGACGCCGATGTCGTGCAGCATGAAGTACGCCCACACGGTGCCGAAGAAGCCGACAGGGGCCGAGACCAGGAAGATCAGATGCCAGTTCACCGGTGCGAGCACGCCGCCGAGGATCAGGCCGATGAACGACCCGGCGATCGCCGCGATCGAGTTCAGTCCGAGCGCGGTACCGCGCTGGTTGGCGGGGAACGCGTCGGTGAGGATCGCGGTCGAGTTGGCGAACAGGAACGCGCCGCCGATGCCCTGCACGACCCGCCAGATGATCAGCCACAGCGCGCCGGATGTGCCGTGCATCCACGTAACGGTCAGCATGATCGAGCCGAGGCTGAAGACCGCGAAGCCCATGTTGTACATCCGGACCCGGCCGAACATGTCGCCGAGCCGCCCGAACGAGACCACCAGCACGGCCGACACGACCATGAATCCCATGAACATCCACAGCAGGTAGCTGGTGTTGCCCGGGCTGAGCGGGTTCAGCCCGATGCCGCGGAACACGGCGGGCAGCGCGATCAGCACGATCGACTGGTTGATCGTGGCCATGAGCACGCCCAGCGTGGTGTTGGACAGCGCGATCCACTTGTAGTGCGGTCCGAGCGTATGGCCCGCGTGCATCGGCGCGCCTGCCACGTCGGAATTGACCGTCATGGGCGGATTTGCCCCCCACCTGAGTTCTCAGCGGATAACTTGCTTGATCTCAACTAACCTTAACCCACCGCCCCGTCGATCCGCACCGCGCGGTCCTGTCGAAGTCGGCCCGCGGCCGGGGCGTTTCGCCCGGAGTCAGGACACTCCGGCCGCTATCGTGATCAGCGGGACCGAATCAGGCACCGCGCATGTGAGCAATCTACGCTCGCAGCGGACTCACCCGTGCCGCGACGCCGCCTCACCGGATGCTGGCTGCGCTGCGTGATCGCCGGGCGGGCCGCATTCTTGACGTTTCCTGAAAAGTCGCCCTTGGTAGGAGAAAGCCTGATATAAACCCTGCCAGCCGCAGAGAGGAACCAGGCATGATCCCAACCCAACCCGGTCGAGGGACTGCCAGCGGAACAGCCACGACCCAGTCTGGCCGTGGCAGGGTCAGCGGCTATGAGGCCGTCCGTGCCAGCCGGGATTTCTGGACGCTCCGGCGGCGCTTCGGGTCGTTCGCCGTCCCGGCGTGCGCGATGTTCATCATCTGGTACTTCCTTTTCGTGATCATCGCCGTGTTCGCGCCCGGCTTCATGCGGATCAGCGTGTTCGGCGACGTCAACGTCGGTCTGTGCTTCGGCGCGCTGCAGTTCGTCTCGACGTTCACGATCGCCCTCAGCTATCGCCGCTGGGCGCAGCGGCGACTCGATCCGCTGTCAGAAAGGCTGCGGCACCGGCTGGAGGGGGGACGATACTGATGCCGGGCCTGGCAGCCACGGGCACCACCACCCTCGCCTCCGCCACCGTTGGCACGCCTGCGCTGAACTTCGTCATCTTCGCCTTTTTCGTGCTGGTGACCCTGGTCATAGCCATCAGCGCGGCGGGGACTAACAGGTCCACCACCGATTACTACGCGGGCGGCCGCGCCTTTACCGGCTGGCAGAACGGCATCGCGATCGGCGGGGACTACCTGTCAGCGGCCTCATTCCTCGGCATCGCGGGCATCATCGCCCTCGCGGGGTATGACGGCTTCCTCTATTCCATCGGCTTCCTGGTGGGCTGGCTGCTCGTCCTGCTGCTGGTCTCAGAACCGCTCAGGAACACCGGGCGGTACACGATGGCCGACGTCGTCGACCTGCGGCTGAGGGCCGTCCCCGTGCGTGCCGCCGCGGCGGTCTCCACGCTGACCGTCAGCCTGTTCTACCTG
>JASHPP010000342.1 GCA_030038035.1 Trebonia sp. | reverse complement strand
ATGCCGTCGTGGCGATCGCCAGCACGCACGCCCTCCAGCCGCAGGGCGTGGCCTGGAACGCGATCGCGCGTGACGCGATCATGCGCGACCCGGCCTGGCAGGGCGGCCGCTACTACGGCACGGGCCGCGCGCCCGGCGCCGGCATGGGGGTGGCCCGGATGGTCGGCCACATCACGTACCTGTCCGCACCGGCGCTGAGTGACAAGTTCGGCCGCCGGCTGCAGTTCTCCGACGACATCCGCTACACGCTCACCGAGCCGGAGTTCGAGGTCGAGAGCTACCTGCGCCACCAGGCCGACTCGTTCGTCAGGCGCTTCGACGCCAACACCTACCTATACATGTCGCGTGCGCTGACCTATTTCGACCTGGGCCGGCAGTACGGCGGCGGATCGCTCGCGCGGGCGCTCGGCGGCGTTCGCGCGCGGACGCTGCTGATCGCGTTCAGCTCCGACTGGCTGTACCCGCCGTCCTCGTCGCACGAGATCGCCGACGCGCTCGGCGCTCTCGGCAAGCCGGTAGAGTTCCACGTGATCGAGGCGCCGTACGGGCACGACTGCTTCCTGCTCGAGGAAGCGCGGCAGACGCCCATTATCCGCCGGTTCCTGGGCGAACGCGGCCTGGCCGAGGCCGGAGCAGACGGGTGACGGTCGTGGAAGGGGCCCTTGGTGACTGATAAGCCTTCCCGGGCTGAGGAAGCCCGCGCGTTCGGATTCGAGACGCGCCAGCTGCACGCGGGGCAGCGCCCCGACCCGAACACGGGCGCGCGTGCGGTGCCGATCTTCCAGACGACCAGCTACGTCTTCGAGGACCCGGAATCGGCGGCCGCGTACTTCAACCTGCAGGAGTACGGGAACACGTACTCGCGGATCATGAACCCTACCGTCGCGGTGTTCGAGGAGCGGGTGGCGAACCTGGAAGGCGGCGCCGGCGCGGTGGCGTTCGCGAGCGGGATCGCCGCGCAGGCAGCCGCGCTCTTCACGCTGCTGCAGCCGGGTGACCATGTCGTCTCGTCCGCGGCGCTCTACGGCGGGACCGTGAACCAGTTCAAGCACCTGCTGCGCAAGATGAACGTGGAGCTGACCTGGGTCGATCCCGATGACCCCGCCGCATGGGAGAAGGCGGTCCGGGCGAACACGAAGGCGTTTTTCGGCGAGACGATCGGCAACCCCGCCGGGAACGTGCTGGACGTCGAGACGCTGGCGTCGATCGCGCACGAGCATGAGATCCCGCTGATCGTGGACAACACGTTCGCGACGCCCTACCTGTGCCGCCCGATCGAGTGGGGCGCCGATATCGTGATCCACTCGGCGACCAAGTTCATCGGCGGGCACGGCACGAGCATCGGCGGCGTCGTCGTCGAGGCGGGCACGTTCAACTGGTCCAACGGGCGGTTTCCCGTGGTCGCGGATCCCTCGCCGGCTTACCACGGCCTGCAGTTCCACGAGACGTTCGGGACCTACGGCTACCTGATGAAGCTGCGGGCCGAGACCCTGCGCGATCTCGGCGCGGCGCTCTCGCCGTTCAACGCCTTCCTGTTCCTGCAGGGGCTCGAGACGCTGTCGCTGCGGATGGAGCGCCACGTCTCGAACGCGCTGGCGGTCGCCGCGTTCCTGCAGTCGCACGAGCTGGCGTCCAACGTGACCTACCCCGGCCTGCCGTCCAGCAGGTACCGGCTGCTGGTGGAGAAGTACCTGCCGCGCGGCGCCGGCGCGGTGTTCTCTTTCGACTGCGCGGGCGGCCGGGACGGCGGGCAGGACCTCATCCGCGGCGTGAGCCTCTGGTCTCACCTGGCGAACGTCGGCGACGCGAAGAGCCTGATCATCCACCCCGCCAGCACCACGCACCGTCAGCTGAGCGACGACGAGCTGCGGGCGGCCGGCGTCGGGCCGGGGACGGTGCGGCTGTCGGTCGGCACCGAGTCCGTCGCAGACCTGATCTGGGACCTTGAGCAGGGTTTCGCGCTCGTCGCCGCGACCGCGGGAAGGCCGGCTGGCCTGGGCCATCAGGAAGATGAGGCGGCGACCGCATGACCGACCTCGATCTCGCCCGCTACCAGGACCCGCTGACGATCCAGCGCGTGCTGCACACCGCCAGGACGATCGCGATCGTCGGCCTGTCAAAGAACGAGCTGCGGGCCAGCTACTTCGTCGGCTACTACCTCAAGCGGCACGGTTACACGGTCATCCCCGTGAACCCCCGCGAAACGGAGATCCTCGGCGAGAAGTGCTTCGCCAGCCTGCTGGACGTGCCCGTGCCGGTGGACGTCGTGAACGTCTTCCGTGCGCCGGACGCGCTGCCGCAGATCGCGCGGGACGCCGTGGCGATCGGCGCTGGCGCCCTCTGGTGCCAGTTCGGGGTGATCAACGAGGAGGGGGCGAAGATCGCCGAGGACGGCGGCGTGACGGTGATCATGGACCGCTGCCTGAAGGTGGAGCACGCCCGCTACGCGGGCCGGATGCACTGGCTCGGCTTCAACACCCAGCGCATCACGTCCGTCCGCGCCGGGCTCCAGTAGCGGACGCGGCCGTTCAGCCTGAGCCAGGCGCGGCCGAACCGACCAGCGCGATCGTGCCCGCGGCGGGAACCGGCACGGCGTCCTTGTGCAAGATCGCGGCGACGGCCGCGACGCCGTCGACCAGGCGCGGACCCGGGCGGACCACGAGGGAATCCGCGTCGATCGCCCACACCGGCACGTTGGGCAGCGCCGCTGCCGCGACCGCGGCCTGGGCCGCCGCGCCTGCCAGGTGGTAGCCGCACGGGGCGACGATGACCAGGTCAGGGCAGGCGGCAGCAATCTGGGGCCAGGTGACTTCCGCGGAGCGCTGGCCCGGACGGGCCGCGACCGGCTCGCCGCCCGCCGCGGTCACCAGGTCCGGTATCCAGTGCCCGGCCGCGAACGGGGGATCCACCCACTCGACGACCGCGACCCGCGGGCGCGGACGGCCCGCGACCCGCGCGGCCACGTCGGCGAGGCGGGCCCGCAGGCTCGCGACCAGCCGCTCGGCGCGGTCCGGCACCCCGGCCCGCTCGCCGACGGCGAGGATCGAGCCGAGCACCTCCTCCAGCGTGTACGGATCAAGCGACAGCACGTCGGCGCGGCACCCCAGGTAATCCAGCGCCTGCGCCACGTGCCCGGAAGGCAGCGCGCACACCCGGCACAGGTCCTGCGTCAGGATCAGGTCGGGGCGCAGCCGGGCGAGCGCGTCGGCGTGCAGCGTGTACAGGTCCGCGCCGTTCGCGAGCTGGTCACGGACGTAGCTGTCGATCTCCGCCGGGGTCATGCCGGACGTGTCCCGGCCGCCCACCACGACTTCCTTCTCCGCGCGAGCGACGGCGGGCTCGTCACACTCGAATGTGACTCCGACCAGGTCACCGCCCAGGCCGAGGGCGTACACGATCTCGGTCGCGGACGGCAGCAGGGACACTAGACGCACTCGGCCAGGATAAGGTCATGGACTTTCAGCATTCCGCCGCGATCTGGCGTGACTTTCCCGAGCTGGTTCCCGGCATCGTGGTCGCCGACGGGATCACGCCCGACGTCGCGCCCGGCGCCGGCATCGCCCGGTTCACCGCCACCGCCAGATCCCGGCTGGACGGCACGACGGAAAGCGAGCTGCCCGAAATCCAGGCCTGGCGGCGCGCCTTCGCCAGGATGGGGCTCAAGCCGACCCAGTACCGGTGCGCCGCGGAGGCGCTGCTGCGGCGCTTCAGGAAGGACGGCACCCTGCCGCGGTTGCACCCGCTGGTCGACGTGTGCAACGCCGCGTCGCTCGCCTTCGCGATCCCGGTGGCCGTCTTCGACGTCGCCGAGATCACCGGCAGCCTGGAAGTACGGTACGCAAGCGGAGAAGAAGATTACCTGACGTTCTCCGGCCAGGCCGAACATCCCAGCCCCGGCGAGGTGATCTTCGCCGACCAGGCCGGACACGTGCACGCCCGGCGGTGGACGAACCGGCAAAGCGGCCTGTCGGCCGTGCAGGCCTCGACGGCCAGGGCGCTGATCGTCGCCGAAGCGATGCACGAGTCGGCCTCATCGGACGTCCCCGAGCTCATCGCGGCCATCGCCGCGGAGCTGACCGCCATCTGGTCGGCTGAGCCGGTGACCGCCGTGCTCAGCCGGTCCGCACCGCGGTGCACGGTCCGGGCATGACCGCCGGGTCCGCCGCTCATCGACCTGAGCCGCCGGCGAGGTGTCGCAGCCTGGCCCAGTTCACCGCGGGTTTCGGCGCCGGGACGCCCGGGCGGCTACGCGGTACCCAGACGCGGAGCGCGGCCGGGGAGATCGTGCAGGTCACCGGCGTCGGCATCAGCACCGACTCGCCATCGACGCCGACCGGGATCTGCAGCGAGTCGGCGGTGATCTCGATCTGCTTCGCGTCCGCCAACGTCAGGCCGCCGGCGCGTGTGCCGCGGAGCAGGCGGGCGGCCTGCCTGGCGCTGCCTACGGTGACGCCGATCACGCCCAGGGTGCCGCGATCCAGCCGCACGCGGCGGCCAAGGCCGGCGATGTCCCCCGTTCCGTACGGGTTGTTGGATACCAGCAACGCCTGGGGTCCGTCGATCCGCGTGTCATCCGACTGCGCGCACAGGCGTGCGCCGCGGTGGCCCTGCAGCAGGTCGGGAAGGGTGTTCAGCGTCGTGTTCAGCTTGTCGCCGCGGTAGGCCGGGGTGTCTATCACCTCGGCGTACGCCCCGAAGGATGAGTTGTTGACGAAGGTCTGGCCGTTGACCGTCCCGAGGTCCACCCGCAGCTCCACCCCATCGCGCAGGGCATCCAGGCAGGCCGCCGGGTCCTCCCGGTCCAGGCCCAGGTCGAGCGCGAAATGATTCCGCGTGCCCGCGCTGATCACCACGAACGGGATGCCGTGCTCGGCGGCCACGCCGGCCACGAGGGCCTGCGTGCCGTCGCCGCCGGCGACGCCGAGCAGGTCAGCGCCGCGCTCGACGGCCTCGCGGGCTACCCTGGCGACATCGACGGGCTCGGGGCC
>JASHPP010000341.1 GCA_030038035.1 Trebonia sp. | reverse complement strand
CTCCGCGAGCAGCTTCGCGGCGAGCGTGGCGGCCGCGACGTCGCCGTGCAACGCCGCCTGGTCGGCGGAGGCCGCCCCCGCCCCGGCGGCTTCCGCAAGCTCGTCGGCGCCAAGCAGCGATCCGCGCAGCCGCAGGTCCGGCCACACTTCCTCCTGCACGCCAGCGACGACGACCACGTCCCACTCCAGGCCCTTGGACCGGTGCGCGGTGAGCAGGCGGACGCAGTCCTCGCGTATTGCCTGCTCGGCGAGGGAGTCCCCGGCGATCTCCTGGCCGGTCAGGCTCTCCAGGAACAGGCCCGGGTTTCCTGGCGGCAGGTCGTCGGCGAACCGGGCGGCCGCGTCGAACAGGGCGAGCACGGCGTCCAGGTCCCGGTCGGCGGCGGGGTCCTGCTCGGCTTGCCGCTCCCAGCGCGCGGCAAGGCCCGAGGCGTCCCAGACGGCCCAGAGGACGTCCTCAGCGCTCCCGCCGTCGGCGATCGCCTCCTTCGCAGTCCGCAGCAGGGCGGCCACCCGGCGGGCCGGGTGCGCGACGCGGTCGCTGATCGCGTGCAGGTTCTCCGGCGCGGTGAGGGCCTCGGCGAGCGGCACGCCCGCCAGCGCGCGGCGGAGTTTGCGCAGGCCGAGGCTGTCGCTCAGGCCAAGCGGGCCGGTGAGCAGCTCGGCCGCGATCTCGTCGTCGAGCCCGGCGGGGCGCAGCGCGCAGCGCAGCAGCGTGAGCAGCGGGCGGACTCCCGGCTCGTCCGGGAGCGGCAGCTCGTCGCCGGCCACCGTCACCGGGACGCCCGCGGTCGCCAGCGCGCGCCGCAGGACAGGAAACTGCCGCTGCCCCGAGCGGACGAGGACCGCCATCCGCTGCCAGGGCACTCCGTCGGCCAGGTGGGCGCGCCGCAGCGTGTCCGCGACCAGGGCGGCCTCCTGTGCCTGGGTGTCCGCCACCAGGATCCGCACCTCACCCGGCGCCGCGTCCCGCAGCGGCAGGAGGCGGCGGTGGGGCGAGGTCGCGGCGCCGCCGCCAGGCGGAAGGCGGCGGGCGATCCGGCGGGACGCGGCGAGCAGCACCGGGCCGCTGCGGCGGCAGGTGCGCAGCGCCACCACGGGGGCCGGGGAACCGTCAGGGGCGCGGAACCTGTCGGGGAAATTGGTCAGGGCGCGCACGTCCGCGCCGCGGAACGCGTAGATCGACTGGTCCGGGTCGCCGACGGCGACCAGGTCCCGGCCGTCGCCGGCCAGCGCGAGCAGCAGCGACTCCTGCGCCGGGTCGCTGTCCTGGTACTCGTCGACGAACACGGCGTCGTAGGCGTCGCGCTCGCGCTGGCGCGTCGCCTGGCGGCTGAGCAGCGCCGCGGCGATCCGCACGATCTCGGCGTAGTCGTAGGCGGGCACAGGGGCGAGGTCGAAGCGGGCCGAGTACCGGTCAAGGAACGCCCCCGCCGCCACCCAGTCGTCCCGCTTGCACTGCCTGCCAAGCTGGCGCAGCGCCTTGCCGTCTAGGCCGCGCTCGGCGGCGCGCATCAGCACGTCCCGCAGTTCCTCGGCGAACCCGCGGGTGGCCAGGGCGGGCCTGAGGCGGTCAGGCCAGCTCAGGCCGCCGTCGGCCACCTCCCCGCGCAGCATCCGGCGTATCTCCAGCAGCTGCTCGGGCGCGGAAAGCAGCCGGGGCGGCTGGTCGCCCGCCAGCACGAACTCCCTCCTGACCAGCGCGTACGCGTAGCTGTGGAAGGTCAGCGCGAGCGGCTCTGACGTGGTGCGGCGCAACCGCGCGGTGATCCGCTCGCGCAGCTCACCCGCCGCCTTCCTGCTGAACGTCAGCACGAGGATGCGGTCGGGTGCGACGCCGCGCCGCTCGATGCGGTCCGCGACCGCCGCCACGATCGTGGTGGTCTTGCCGGTGCCGGGGCCCGCGAGCACGAGCAGCGGGCCGCCCTTGTGGTCGACCACGCTCTGCTGTGCCTCGTCGAGGCGCGGGCCGGCGACACCGGCCTCGGGGCCGGCCTCGGGGCCGGTTTCAGGGCCGGTCGCGGGGCGCCGGACAAGCCGGTAACCGTTCATCAGGATTGATTTCAGCACGGACCTCTGACATTCGACGGGCAAACCGCCGTGCGGCCACGGCGGCCGACCGGCCGGCCGCCGTGGCGGCGCCCCGGCTACTGCCCGGCCCAGCGGGCCCGGCGCATGTCGACGCGCACCGGCGGACGGGCCGAACGCAGCGGCGTCCCCTCGGCCAGGTAATGCGCCAGCGCGGCGGTCTGGTGACCCGGCGCGGGCGTTCCGTCGGCGTGGATCACCCGCCACCAGGCGACGCCGCCGCCGTAGGCGGCGAGGACCCTGCCGACCTGGCGGGGGCCGCCGGCCCCGAGGTATTCGGCGATGTCCCCGTAGGACATGACCTGACCCGGCGGGATCGCGTCCACCACGTCGAGGACCCGGGCGGAGTACTCATCGACCGGATCCCCGGGGGCGCTCACCAGGGGTCATCCCGCGCGCCGTGCTCCGTGCCTGGCGCGGCGTTGCCCGTTCCCTGCGGGTAGGGCGGGTAGGGCGGGTAGGGCGGGCCGAAACCTGGCGCGTAGCCGCCGGCGGCGTGCCCAGGCCCAGGGGCGGCCCCGGCCGGCCGGGGATGGGCCGCGTGCGCTCCCTCCGGTGGCCGGCGCATGACGGTGAACCACGCGCTGGCCGCCGCCCCGAGCGCCAGCGACAGGAGCGCGAGCATCGCGAAGAGGACAAGCTGCCCGACGCCCCGCGGGGCCACCGGAGCGGCCGGGACGGCGGCCGGGCCGCCCCCGAACCTCCCCGACGGGGCGACCTGCGAACCCGCGGCGTGCGACTTAGCGAGCCGGCCCGCGGCGGTCAGCGCCGCCGCGGCGTCCACCGTGCCGAAACCCGTGCCCGGGTTGTAGCCCTCCCCCGGCCCGTTGTGCGCCGTGGTCGTCAGCGCCTCGTCCACGAGGGCAGGCGACAGGCCCGGGTACTTCGACTTGATCAGCGCGGCCACTCCCGCTACCAGCGCGCACGCCGGGCTGGTCCCGTCGACCATCCAGTACAGGTTGTCCCGCCCCTGAGCGGGAACGTTCACCCCGGGCGCGGCGACCTGGACCGACAGGTTGTTGCTCGAGAAGCCGGCGGCGGCGCCCGAGCTGTTGACCGCCGCCACGCCAAGCACCCCCGGGTAGTCCGCCGGGAAGGACACCGGGGCGTAGCCGGGGTCATGGCGCTCGTCGTCCTGGCCCGAGTTTCCCGCGGAGGCCACGAGCACCGCGCCGTGCAGGAAGGCGTACTGCAGCGCGGCGCGCACCACTGCGCTCGGCGAGGAATACCCGATCGACATGCTGATCACCTGCGCGCCGCGTCTTACGGCGTCCATGATGCCGGTGGCCAGCGACTGCTGGATGCGCGACTCGGGCTCGCTCTCGTACTTGCGGTAGCCCGGGTCGTCCTTGTCGGGTATCACGCGGACGGAAAAAATCTTCGCCTCGGGCGCGACCCCGATGATCCCGCCGTCGCCGTCCCCGGCGATGATCGACGCCATCCAGGTTCCGTGCTGGCCCCAGTCCGGGTTGCTCTCCGGGGTGCTCAGTCCGGTCAGGTTCGGACCGGTGATGACGTTCCCGGCGAGGTCGGCGACGTACGGGTCCACGCCGCTGTCGATCACGGCGACCGTGACTCCCTTGCCCTGGGTCACGTTCCACGCGGCGGGCACGTCGAGCATGTCCAGCACCCACTGCTGGCTGTCACGGACGGCGTCGGAGGGCGCCGCCTGCGCGACAGCCGGCATGAGCGTGACGGCGGCCGCCACGCCCACGGCGAGCACGACCTTGCACCCGCGAGCGGCCAGCGTCCCGGCCAGCGTCCCGGCTAGCATCCCGGCGTCCCCGGGCAGTGCGGCTGCGGCAGCGGCGCGGCGAGCACGGCCACGACGGCCCGCGCGACGCCCACGCCCACGCTGGTCA
>JASHPP010000340.1 GCA_030038035.1 Trebonia sp. | reverse complement strand
TCATCTCTGTCGCGACCGGGCGGTACGGCATCCCGATCGAGGACATCGTGATCGACCCGCTGGCCATGCCGATCGGCGCGGACACCTCGCTGGTCGCCCGGACGCTGGACACGCTGGAACTGCTGCGCGCCGAGTTCGGGGTGAACACGACTTTGGGGGCGTCCAACGTCTCGTTCGGCATGCCGGAACGGGAGGCTCTCGGGGCGGCGTTCTTGCCGATGGCCATCCGCTGCGGGCTGACCAGCGCGATCATGGACGCCCGGGCGCCGCGGATCGTCCGCTCGGTGCAGGCGGCCGACCTGCTGCTCGACCGCGACCCGTGGGGCGCGGCCTGGATCGCCGCCCATCGCGCTTCCCAGGCGACCGTGCCCACCGCCGCCACTCAGGCCATGCCGTGACGACAGCCCAGGCGCCGGACGCTGCGCTGGCTGGCGGCGCGGGGCCGCCCCGGGTGGACCTGCTCTTCGAGCCGGGCGGGCGGCGGGTCCGGGTGCCCGCCGGGGTGACCGTGTTCGACGCGGCGAGCTGGAACGGCATCGCCATCGACTCCACCTGCGGCGGGCACGGCACCTGCAAGAAGTGCCGCGTGCGGATTGCCGAAGGCGCGCCCGCGCCGTCAGCGGTGGACATCCGCGCGTTCTCCCCGGACGAGCTGCGTCTTGGGTGGCGGCTGGCCTGCCGGGCTCTGGCGTCGTCGGATGCCGCTGTCGAGGTGCCGCCGCTGGTCACCAGGCCGAAGGCGGCCACCGTCGGGGTGGGCCGCCGCGTCATCTTGCGGCCCGCGGTGCAAAAGCGCTACCTGGAACTGCCCGAGCCGTCCCTGGCCGACCAGCGCAGCGACCTGGAACGGATCCTGGACGCGCTCGATGACCTGGAACTGCGCGCCGACCTGCACGCGGTCCTGGCGGCCCGGCGGGTGCTGCGCGCCGCGGACTGCAAGGTCACCGCGGTGGTCGTGGACGACGTGCTGATCGACGTGCAGCCCGGGGACACGACCGCGCTAGCCTACGGGATCGCGTTCGACCTGGGCACCACGACCGTGGTGGCCACCCTGCTTGACCTGTCCACGGGGACGCCCGTCGCCGTGGCCTCGGCGCTGAACGCCCAGCAGCCGTTCGGCGCGGACGTGATCACCCGGATCAGCGCGGCGATGCTGGACCCCTTGACGCTCGGCCGGCTCCGCGCGCTGGCCAAGCAGACGCTGGCCGGGCTGACCGCCGAAGTGTGCGCTGCGGCCGCGGTTGACCCGGCCCATGTGTACGAGATCGCGCTGGCCGGCAACGCCACCATGACGCACATAGCGCTCGGCATCGACCCTGAGCCGCTCGGGGTGGCGCCGTTCATCCTGGCGGTCCGGCTGCTGCCCGAGGTGCTCGCCGCCGACCTGGGGGTGGCCGTGCACCCGCGGGCCCGGGCGGTCGTGTTCCCCGCGTTCGGCGCGTACGTGGGCGGTGACATCACCGCGGGCCTGCTCGCCTCGGGCATGGACAGGGACGCGCGGACCCGGCTGTTCATCGACATCGGCACCAACTGCGAGATCGTGCTCGGCAACCGGGACTGGCTGCTGGCCACCGCGGCGCCGGCCGGCCCCGCCTTCGAGGGCGCGGCGATCCGCTGCGGGATGCGCGCCGCGTCCGGCGCGATCGAAGGTGTCACGATGGCGCCCGACGGGCTTTCGCTGTCGGTCATCGGGGAGGTTGCGCCCGCGGGCCTGTGCGGGTCCGGGCTCGTGGACGCGGTGACCGGGCTGCTCCGGCTCGGGCTGCTCGACTCCTCGGGCCGGTTCGTGGCCGAGTCCGCGGCGGCCGCTCTGGCCCCCGGCCTGGCTGGCCGGCTGACGACGCTGGGCGCGGAGCGCGTGTTCGTGCTGCACTGGCTCGGCCAGGAGGGCGACGTGTCCCGGTCGGTGTACCTGACCCAGCGGGACGTGCGGGAGCTGCAGTTCGCCAAGGCCGCCATCGCGACCGGCTGGCGCATCCTGTTGGAGGAGGCGGGCCTGGCGGTCGGCGACATCCAGCAGGTGCTGCTGGCCGGTTCGTTCGGCAGCTACCTGTCCCCGGGCAACGCGATCCGGCTCGGGCTGGTGCCGGACGTGCCGGTGCTGCGGGTTGTCAGCGCCGGGAACGTGGCGGGCGAAGGGGCGAAGATGGCGCTGCTGTCCGTCAGGGAGCGGGCCGCGGGCCTCGCGCTGCTTGAGGAGGTGAGGTATGTCGAGCTCTCCGACCGCGCCGGCTTCAACGACCGCTTCATCGACCAGCTCGCCTTCCCTTCCTTCCCTGACTGAGGTTCCCGGGCCGCTGGCGGCGGTGATCGCCTGCGGGGCGCTCGCGGGGCACGTGCGGGAGGTCGTCCGGCGCCGTGGCTGGCCGGTTGCGCTGCACGCGCTGCCCGCACTGCTGCACAACCGCCCGTCCGGGATCGCTAAGGAGGTGGAGCGGCTGGCCCTGGCGGCACAGGCCCGCGGGCTGCCGGTGGCGGTCGGCTACGCCGACTGCGGGACCTACGGCGCGCTCGACCAGGTGTGCGCCCGGCTCGGGCTCCGCCGGCTGCCCGGGCTGCACTGCTATGACCTGCTCGCCGGGCCGTCCGCCGTGGCCGCGCTGTTCGCGGCCGAGCCGGGGACGTACCTGCTGACCGACTTCCTGGTGCGCGGCTTCCGCCGGACGGTGCTGGCCGAACTCGGCCTGGACCGGTATCCGCAGCTGTGGCCGGACTACTTCGGCCACTACCGCCGGCTGGTATGGCTGGCCCAGTCCCGCGACCCGGCGCTTGAGGCCGAGGCCCGGGAGGTCGCGGCGCTGTTCGGCCTGCCGCT
>JASHPP010000339.1 GCA_030038035.1 Trebonia sp. | reverse complement strand
TGAGCGGCAGCCGGGCCAGGACCAGGCGTGGCAGACCGGCCCGCGCGCGGCGGCGCGGGCGGCTGACCCGGTGCGCGCCGCGCCGCCGGAGCGGCATTCACACCGGGCAGGCAGGCACGGGCGTCCCCGCAGGCGCGGGCCCACCTCTGACGGAGAGTCCTGATGCGCCGCCTTGGCCTGCTCGGCGCGGTTCTCCTCGTGCTCGCCGCCGTCTACGTGGCGGCCTGGCGCACCGAGCCTGGCCCTGCCCGGACATCCGCCCAGTCGGCGGCACGGAGTGTCGCCGTGACCGCCATCACCCGGTCCTGCCCCCCGCCAGGCCCGGACACCGGCACCGCGCACATCGCGACGATCTCCGTGCCGTCACAGGCCCAGGCGGCCAAGGCCAGCCCGGCCTCCACCGGGTCGGTCACGCTGACCGCCGTCCCGGCCACGCCGACCGTGACCAAGCGCCAGCCCGCCGCGAAGTCCACGCCGACCGCGACCTCGACGCCGACGGCCGCCGCGACCACCTCGCATTCCGCACGCCAGGCGCACGCCGCCGCGGCGGCACAGTCCGTGACGATGTCCGCACCGGGCACGCAGGCGACGGTGGCGGCGCCGGCGGCGGACCTCTTCGGCGGCACCGCGGTCACGGCGACCGGCCAGATGGCGGAGGGCTTTGCGGCGGAGCAGGCCACGGCCTCGGGCATGGGCACGGTGAGCTGCGCGTACCCGAGTTCGGACATGTGGTTCGTCGGCACAGGGGCGGCGGCCGGGGCCCCGGACATCCGGCTGTACCTGACGAACACAGGCGACATGGCGGCCAGCGTTGACGTGACCATCCTCACCGACGCTGGCCTGCAGAACGTGCTGAACAACGGGATCACCGTCGCCCCGCACCAGTTCGTCGTGGAGAAGATAGCCCCGCTCGTGACCGGCTCGGTCGCGCTCGCGCTGCACGTCCAGACCAGTTCGGGACAGGTAGCGGCCGCGGTCTGGGAGGGCGGCGGCTCAGGCGGCAGCTGGCTGCCCCAGGCGGCCGCCCCGTCGACCCAGCTGGTGATACCCGGCCTGACGGTGGCCAGCAGCGCCGCGCGGCTGTTCGTGACGGTGCCCGGCGCGACCGACGCCCAGGTGAAGGTCCTCGCGTTCACCGTTCAGGGCAAGTTCCCGCAGTTCGGTTCGACCCCGGTCGACGCCCCGGCAGGCGCGACGGTCTCGTTCCCGCTCACGTCGCTTGGCGCGTCGGCCGCGGGGCTCGAGCTGACCTCCAACGTGCCGATCACGGCGGCCGTGCTGGTTCCCGGCGAGGGCATCGGCTCGTTCACCACCGCGGTCGCGCCGGTTACCGAGCAGGGCGTGGTGGCCGGGAACCCGGCCACGGCCGGCCTCACGGTGGGCTTGCTGCTCACCGCTCCCGCCGCCGCCGTGCGCGCGAACATCGCCGTCATCCCGTCCGTTGGTGCCGGGTCAGCGGGTGCCGTCGGCACGCAGCAGCTGGCGACGGTACAGGCCGGCCACACTGCCGCGGTGACCGTGTCGGGGCCGAAGGGCAGCCGGCAGCCGTTCGCGATCGTGATCACGCCGCTTGCTGGTTCCGGCCCGCTCTACGCCGCGCGCGTGGTCACCGCTGGCACGGGCGGGCTGTCCGCGACCGTCGTCTCGCTGCTGCCGGTGCCGAGCGCGCTCACCGTGATCACCCTGCCGCCGGCCGAGGACTCGTACTCGGCCATCTTGCCGTAGCCGGCCAGCCGGCGCGGCTCAGTCGAAGCCCTCGCGGTAGCCCGGGTCGATCGACTCCGGGTCCAGCCCGAGAACCTGGGCAAACTCCTCGACCACGACGTCGAAGATGAGGTCGCTGAGCTCGTCGTCGTCCTCGGCCCTGGCGAGCAGCGGGCGGCGGTACACCACGATGCGGGCAGCCGTGGCCGGGCGGGCAGGGTCTTGCGGGTCAGCCGAACCGGGCACCATCCGCGCCAGCGGCAGCGGGCCGCTGTCGTCGGCCAGTTCGTCCGGCTCGGGGACTTCCTGGACGGCGAACTCGACGCCCGCGAGCTCGGTCTCCCAGCGCGGCTCGAGCCGGGCGACCGCGTCCAGCACCATGTCGTCGAACTGCTGTGACCGGGTGCGGTACAGCGGCACGTCCGGCGGCACAAGGCGCCCGCGCAGGCCCCGCCCCCTGCGGTCTCGCCGCCGGATACTCCGTCCGCGAACCGAGCCGTCCTCACCGCCGTACACAGTTACTGAGCGTATCGCCGATGGGCAGCCGGCGGGTACCGTCGGGCCAGACAAAACGACACGATCGTGAACGGGGCCGGGTGATGGCGTAACCGGCTCCGGATAGGTACCGTCAGCCGATGTGAGCGACGAAAAATCCGCACCCGCGGCCTGGGGGGCGGCCCTGGCGGGGCACGCCGACGACGCTCACCCGGCCATGGCTTTTGCGCGTGCTCGCGAAGATCGCGCTGCTATCGTGGCCAATAACGATCTGGTGAGCGAGGTGGGCTGGTGAATTCCCGTTGCTGCTCACGCACCGCGTGCAAACAGCCTCCGGTCTACACGCTCACATACGTGTACCGCGACTCCACGGCCGTGCTCGGTCCGCTGGCGGCCTATGTAGAGCCGCACTGTTACGACCTGTGCGAGAAGCACGCCGACAGGCTGGTCGTGCCGCGCGGCTGGGATGTCGTCCATCTGCCGGCGGACCCAGCCCGGGAGCGGGCCAACGACCTCGAGGCGCTGGCGAACGTCGTCCGCGAGGCGGACCGCCTCGGGTCGGCCGGCCGTCCCGAGCCCGCCCGCGCCGAGCTGCCCACCGCCGCGCCGCACTCGCCGTCGCCTGCCGGTTCCCCGCGCCCCGCCCTCGCCGAGCCGGTAGGCCAGGGCGTCGAGGTAGGCCGCCGCGGGCACCTGCGCGTGCTGCGCTCCGCTCCGAGCGCCCCCGAGGCCTAGCCCGCGCGTCAGCGGCGAAACCGGGCACCGCGTCATCCCGGCCGGCCGCCGCGGCCATGCCCATGCGGCGTGACCGATAGGTTGATCCTGGGAAAGTTCCTAGCCGACGGGATCAGGAAGCGAGCCGACGTGAGCGATCTTGACAAGATCTTCAAGGCGTACGACATCAGGGGGGTAGTACCTGACGAGCTGGACGAGAGCGTGGCCGAGGCGGTCGGCGGGGCGTTCGTAAGGCTCACCGGCGCCAAGACACTCGTCACGCTGCACGACATGCGGACCACCTCGCAGCCGCTCGCCGAGGCGCTCGGCCGGGGCGCCGCGGCGCAGGGTGCGGACGTGATCCACGGCGGCCTCGGCTCCACTGACATGGTGTACTACGCCAGCGGGTCGCTGGAGACACCGGGGGCGATGATCACCGCGAGTCACAATCCCGCCAGGTACAACGGAATCAAGCTCTGCCGGGCTGGCGCGAAGCCTGTCGGCATCGAGACGGGCCTGGTGCAGCTGAAGGAGACGGTCGCCAGCGGCGTCCCTGCCTATGACGGCGACCCCGGCACGATCAGCAGCACGGACCTGCTGCCCGGTTACGCCGAGTACCTGAAGAAGCTGGTCGACCTTTCCGGGATCCGCCCGCTGAAGGTCGTCGTTGACGCGGGCAACGGGATGGCGGGCCACACGGTGCCGCAGGTCTTCGAGGGGCTGCCGATCACGCTGGTCCCTCTCTTCTTCGAGCTCGACGGCACGTTCCCCAACCACGAGGCCAACCCGATCGACCCCAAGAACCTGTGGGACCTGCAGAATGCCGTCACCGAGAACCAGGCGGACATCGGCCTGGCCTTCGACGGCGACGCCGACCGGTGCTTCGTGGTGGACGAGCGCGGCCAGATCGTCAGCCCGTCGGTGCTGACCGCGCTGATCGCCGCCCGCGAGCTCGCCCGCGAGCCGGGAGCGACGGTCATCCACAACCTCATCACCTCCCGCGCGGTGCCCGAACTCATCGTGGAGCACGGCGGCACGCCCGTGCGGACCCGCGTCGGCCACTCGTTCATCAAGGCGACGATGGCGGAGACGAACGCGGTGTTCGGCGGTGAGCACTCGGGCCACTTCTATTTCAGGGACTTCTGGTTCGCCGACTCCGGCATGCTCGCGGCACTGCACGTGCTTGCCGCGCTCGGCCACGACGAGCGCCCGCTGTCGGCCCTGCTCAGCGAGTTCTCGCGGTACTGCGCGAGCGGCGAGATCAACAGCGAGGTGCATGATCAGGCCGCCGCGACCGCCAAGGTCCGCGACGTTTACTCAGCACGAGCCGGGGTGCGGTTCGACGAGCTAGACGGACTGACGGTCGCGGGCAGCGACTGGTGGTTCAACCTCCGGCCCTCCAACACCGAGCCGCTGCTGCGGCTCAACGTCGAGGCGAGCAGCGAGGCGGGCATGGCCGGCCTTCGCGACGAAGTGCTCGGCCTGGTCAGAGGACATGATTAGTCTCGGGGGGGCGACTCCCCGGCTGTTTCCTCCCTGGGGGACCATCCCCCCGGACCCCCCTGGTCTTGACGGCGCACTTGACTCTCGGGTCCCTGCGGCCCCAATCCAATTCCACCAGGCCCCGGCTGCCGGGCTCCGCACGGCACGTAGGAGTGTGTACCCATGGAACTTGATGACTGGCTGCTGGAAATCATCGTCTGCCCGAAGTGCCGTGCCGGGCTGCTGGTCGACGACGCGGCGAGCGAGCTGGTGTGCACCGGATGCGGGCTGGCCTATCCGGTCCGTGACAATATCCCGGTGCTGCTGATCGACGAGGCGCGGCAGGCGGAGAGCCAGCCGGGCGGCGCGGGGTGAACACCCCGCACGCGGGCGTCGCGCTTGCCGCGTTCCGGCTTGACGACCCCGAGCTTGTCGAGTCGGGCGACCCGGGCGGGATGCTGCGGCAGGTCGCGTCGTCCGCGGCCCAGGTCCGAACCGCGCTGCGCGCCTGCGAAGAAGCCGACCTTTCCGCGCTGCTGCAGGGCAGGCGGCCGCGGGCGATCGTCACGGCCGGGGCGGGCGGTTCCGTGTTCGCCGGCGACGTGCTCGCCGCGATCAGCGGGCCTGGCTCACCGGTACAGGTCATCGGCGTGTCCGGGTACCAGCTGCCGGGCTGGGTCGGCGCAGCCGACCTGGTGATCGCGGTGTCCCGCTCCGGGCACACGGCCGAGGTGCTCGCACTCGCCGCCGACGCCGTGCGGCGCGGCTGCGAGCTGGCCGCGGTCGGCGCGCCCGGTTCGCCGCTGCAGCAGCTGGCCCTGGCCGCGCGGGGTGCCTTCGTTCCGGTGACCTCCGGCGGCCCGGCCAGGTGCACGCCGTGGGCGCTGGCCATCCCGCTGCTGGTGATCGCGTCGCGGCTCGGCGTCGCCCGGGTCGAGCCGGACGTCTACGAGTCAGCCGCGGCGGCGATGGAGGACATCTCGCATCAGTGCCGACCGTCCAGCGAGTCGTTCGTGAACCCAGGGAAATCGCTCGCGCTGGACCTGGTCGGGACGCTGCCGCTGATCTGGGGCGGGTCGCCGCTTGCGACGGTCGCGGCGCGCCGGTTCGCCTCCCAGCTGGCCGCGAACGCGAAGTACCCGTCGCTCCCCGGTGTGCTTCCTGACGCGGGCCACGACCAGGTGGCCGCCTTCGACGGGCCGTTCGCGCCCGCGCCCGAGCCGGATTTCCCCGCGGCGGAGAACTTCGACGACGCGTCCTTCGGCGAGCTTTCCCCCGCGGACGTCGGCGAGCTCGCCGACGGGCAGGAAAACCCGGCGTTGCTGCGGCTCGTGCTGCTTGCCGACCAGGGCGGGGAGCACTCCGCGGTGACGCGGGCGCGACAGGGAGCGGCGGCACTGGCCGCGGCGCGGGGCATCGAGGTGTCCGAGATCGCGATGGAGGGCACCGAGCCGCTGCTGCGCCTGGCCGGGATCGTTCAGCTCCTTGACTACGCGTCGGTTTACCTGGGGATCGCCTGCGGGATCGACCCGCTGGCGATCGCGGCGATTAAGGATCTGCGGGATCTCACGGAACCCCCGGTGTAGTTCGCCGATGAAGGCTGTCATCGCCGCGCTCGCCGCCAACTTGGGTATCGCCATCGCGAAGTTCATCGCGTTCCTGCTCACGGGGTCCGCGTCGCTGCTCGCGGAGTCCGTGCACTCGGTCGCTGACACGGGCAACGAGGTGCTGCTGCTGATCGGCAGCGGCAGGTCGCGACGCGCCAGGACGGAGTTGCACCCGTTCGGGTTCGGCCGGGAGCGCTACTTCTACGCGTTCGTGGTGGCGGTCCTGCTGTTCACCGTCGGCGCGGTCTTCTCTATCTACGACGGGGTGCACAAGATCCTCAGCCCCGAGGCCGTGCGCTCGCCGGCGGTCGCGTTCGTGGTGCTCGCCCTCTGCGCCGTGTTCGAGTCGTTCTCGCTGCGGACGGCGATTCGCGAGGCGAACAGGGAACGCTCGGGGCGCAGCTGGCGGTCGTTCGTGCACCGGACCAAGGCGCCGGAGCTTCCCGTCGTGCTCATGGAGGACCTGGCCGCGCTGCTCGGTCTGACGTTCGCCTTCCTTGGCGTGCTGCTGGCCGTGCTGACCGGCTCCGGGGTGTGGGACGGCGCCGGCTCGGTCGCGGTCGGGGTGCTGCTGGCGTGCGCCGCGTTCGTCGTCGGGTACGAGACGAAGAGCCTGCTGATCGGGGAGTCGGCGAACGCCGAGGTGTCCTCGTCGATCGTGGCCGCGCTCGAGCAGGGACCGGAAGGCTTCCGCGTGATACACCTGCGAACCTCGCACGTCGGCCCCGATTCGCTGCTGGTCGCGGCCAAGGTCGCGGTACCCGCTTCGCTGCCCGCCGGCGCCCTGGCGGCCAGGATCGACGCCGCGGAGCAGCGGGTGCGGGCCGCGGTGCCGATCGCCGAGACCATCTACCTGGAGCCGGACATCTACGTGCCGGCCCGCGAGGACGTCACCGACCCGTCGATCCAGGTCGTCCGGCGCAGCCGCGCCGGCCGCTCACCCCGCCGCGGCAGCGCCGCGGGCGGCGCCACGCCCGCTCCGTCCGGTCCGCCCGTGGCGTCCGCCCCGCCCGGCCCGTCCGCGCCAGGATTCCCCGACGGTGAGCCGCCGGCGGCGGGCAGCCCCCCGACATCGACGTAGGATACGACCGGCTCATTTTCGCGGGCGATTTGTCCCATTCGGGCTGCGTTTCGTATCCTAAGTCACCGTCCTAGCCGAGTGGCCGCCCGAAATGAGTGGCTTGTCCAGTTTCAGGTCGGCAGTTACGACTCCTCCCCGCGCGCAGCCGATCGCGGTCGTTTCCCTAGCGCCACAGGAGTCCCAGAAATGTTACTTTGCACACTTTATGCATGGACATTCCGGACATTTTGCCCGCCAAAGTAGTCACGGAGTGCTTGGTGTCAAGCGGCTAGCGCAACGGGCGGCCGGGCCAGGGAAGACATGCGGCGGCTTCGCCGCCGCTCATTTTCCGGGGTTTGCCGGGGGGTGCCCGGACTTGACAAGGGAACCCTCGCGGCGGCCCTGACCGGGCTATTGCGGGCAGGCCAGAGGGCTTGCCCGGTTCGCGGGCCAGCGTACG
>JASHPP010000338.1 GCA_030038035.1 Trebonia sp. | reverse complement strand
TCCGCACGGCTCGTTCGGCGTCCCGGATGTCCAGGCCCGCGGCCCGCAGCGCGGCGAGCGTCGCCGGGGTCAGCGCCCGCGGGGTCAGCGCCCGCGGGGTCACGACGCGCCCCCGGTCACGCGCAGCCGCCGCCCGTCCCAGCGCGCCAGCGTGTGCCACGGCCGCGCCGCGGCCCCCGGCGCGTCCCGCCGCCGGTGGCAGCCACGGCTTTCCGCCCGCGCCAGCGCCGCCGCCGCGATCAGCGCCGAGGCGGCATGCAGGTTCGTCGCTTCGACGGTGGCAAGGTCAAGATCACCATCCCTATCCCGAACGATCCCCCCCGACTCCCGCCGCGCACCCTCCGCCCGGTCGAGCGTGCGGACCAGCCGGGTGAGTCCCTCGCGGTCCCGCAGCACGCCGGCGTCCCGGGACATGGCTGCCGCCAGCGCGGGCCGCCCGGCGGGGCTGACCCCGCCCCCGGCGGGCGGCATCCCCAGCCACCCGCCCCGCGCGCCGGCCGGGTCGCGGCCGATGGCCGCGCCCGCCCGCCGCCCGGCGATCACCGCCTCGGTGACCGAGTTGGACGCCAGCCGGTTGGCGCCGTGCACGCCGGTGCTCGCGGCCTCGCCGACCGCGTACAGCCCGGGGACGCTGGTGTGCCCGTCCAGGTCGGCGCGGATGCCGCCGCAGGAGTAGTGGGCGCCTGGCGCGACAGGGATCGGCTCGCTGACCGGGTCGATGCCGTGCCCGCGGCAGGCGGCGGTCACGGTGGGGAAGCCCTGCTCGAGCACGTCGCGGCCGACCCCGGTGGCGTCCAGCCACAGGTGCCCGCCGCCGCCGCTGCCGCCTTCGCCGGCGATCGCCGCGTGCATCCGGGCCGCCACGACGTCGCGCGGCGCCAGGTCGCCGCGCGGATCGTGCCCGGCCATCAGCGGGCGCCCGGCCAGGTCGCGCAGCACCGCCCCGGCGCCGCGCAGCGCCTCGGTGATCAGCGGGCACTGCCCGGTCGCCCCATCCACCCACAGCACCGTCGGATGGAACTGGACGAACTCGGGATCCCGCAGCTCGGCCCCGGCGCGCGCCGCGATCGCGAGCGCGTCCCCGGTCGCGCCCGGCGGGTTCGTGGTGGTCGCGAAGGCCTGGCCAAGGCCGCCGGCCGCCAGCACAACCGAGCGCGCGGTGATGATGCCCGGGTCGAGCTCGCCGCAGGACCCAATCGTCGCGGCGAGCAGCCCGGCCGCCGCGCCCTCGTCCTCGAGCAGCAGATCCAGCGCGATCGCCCGGTCGAGCACCTCGACGGGGCTGGCGAGCAGCGCCGTGCGCAGCGCCCGGTGCACTTCGGCGCCGGTCGCGTCGTTACCCGAATGCACGATCCGGTGGCTGCCGTGGCCGCCTTCCAGCCGCAGCGCCGCCTGCTCAAGCCGGGCCCCTTGCGCGGCCAGCCAGGTGATGGCGGCGGGCGCGCCCGCCGCCAGCGCGGCCACCGTGTCCCGGTCGCAGAGCCCGGCGCCGGCGACCAGCGTGTCGTGCGCGTGCGCCGCCGCGCTGTCACCCGGGCCGATCGCGGCGGCCAGGCCGCCCTGCGCGAGCGGGGTGGCGCCGCCCGCCAGTTCCTTGGTGACCACGAGCACCTGCATGCCGTCGGCGGCGGCGGCAAGCGCCGCCGCGATCCCGGCGGCGCCCGATCCCACGACCACGACGTCGGCGTCCCGCCGCCACCGCGGCCGCACCGCGGGCAGCGCCCGGATCCCGGCGCTCACGCCACGCTCCCTGGTCCCGGGTTCGGATCGGTCACAGCCGCACCACCCTGGGAGGCCCCCCCCGGGCTAACATCCGCGATCATCGCCTCGACCGCGCGGCGGGCGCGCTCGGCGACGCCGGGATCGACATGGACCTCCGTGACGCCGTCGCGCAGGCACCGTTCCAGGGCCTGCGGCGTGGTCATCTTCATGTAGCGGCAGACCGCGTCCGGGTTGACCGGCTCCCAGCGCACCGCCGGGTTCGCCTTCCGCAGCTGGTGCAGCATCCCGGTCTCCGTCGCCACGAGCACCGCGGTGGCGCGGGTCGACCGGGCGGCCTGCAGCATCCCGCCGGTGGACAGCACCCGGGTGCGCTCCGCCGGCAGGTCGCCAGTGCCCGACTGCCACAGCGCCGAAGTCCCGCACCCGCACTCCGGGTGCACGAACAGCTCAGCGTCCGGGTTCGCCGCCGCCTTGCGGCGCAGCTCCTGCGGGCTGATGCCCGCGTGCACGTGGCATTCCCCGAGCCAGACGTGCAGGTTGGCGCGCCCGGTGACGCGCCGGACGTGGGCGCCGAGGAACTGGTCGGGGAGGAAGAGCACGTCGCGTTCTGCGGGGATCGCGGCGACGATCTCGGCGGCGTTGGCCGACGTGCAGCAGACGTCGGCTTCGGCCTTGACCTCGGCGCTCGTGTTCACGTAGGCGACGACCGCCGCGCCGGGGTGCTCGCTCTTCCACTCCCGCAGCTGCTCCGCCGTGATGCTGTCCGCCAGTGAGCAGCCGGCGGCGGCGTCCGGAATCAGCACTGTCCGTTCCGGGGAAAGGATTTTCGCTGTTTCCGCCATGAAGTAGACGCCGGCGAGCACGATCACCCGCGCGGTGCTTGCGGCCGCGAGGCGGGCCAGGGCGAGTGAGTCGCCGACGTGGTCGGCGACGTCCTGGATCTCGGGGCGCTGGTAGTTGTGGGCGAGGATCACGGCGCCGCGCTGCGCGGCGAGCCGCCTGATCCGCTCGGCCCAGGAAAGCTCTGTACTGACCATAGTTCTCGACTATAAGTCGAAAACTTGTAGATTTCTACTGTGAGTCTAAAACTTCCCGAACTCGCTACGATGAGCACTGTGCCCGCCGACTGTTTCCGTCACGAGGCGCTTGGGGTCGTCTTCCAGGTCCGCGACAAGCGGCTGACGGTGCTGCTCTGGCAGCGCGCCGAGCAGCCGTTCGAGGGTTTCTGGATGCTGCCAGGCGGCCTGCTGCGCGCCGACGAGCGGCTCGGCGCGTCCGCCGGGCGGCATCTGGCGGCCAAGGCGGACATCCCTGAGATAGCCCACCTGGAGCAGCTCGAGACCCGCAGCGACCCGGCCAGGGACCCCCGCGAGCGCGTGCTCGCGACCGCCTACCTGGCGCTGGTCACCCCGGGCGCCAGGCCGCGGCTGCCGGCCGACACCGCATGGCATCGGGTCGACGAGCTGCCGCCGACCGCGTTCGACCACGGCTCGATCATCGGGTCGGCGCGGGAGCGGCTGCGCGCCAAGCTGTCCTACACGAACATCGGCTTCGCGCTGGCACCGCAGACGTTCACGATCTCGCAGCTGCGGGACACCTACGCGGCCGCGCTCGGCCACCCGGTGTCGGCGACCAACCTGCAGCGCATCCTCACCCGGCGGGGAGTGATCGAGCCGACGCGGGACGTCATCCGCCCGGCCGCGAGCGGCGGACGGCCCGCCACGCTCTACCGGTTCGCGTCGCGCGAGCTCGTGGTCACCAACCCGTTCGCCGCCTTCCGCCCGCGGGCAGCCAGGACGCTGACGTCCTAGCGCGCCGCGGCCGGGTCCGTTTCCAGGCGTCTCACGCCGAACACGGGCATCAGGCGAGGTGCCTGTCGAACGCGCGGCTGAACTGCATGCGCATGACCGTGGGGATCGTGTCGAGCTCCAGCGCGGTACGCAGGTGGGGGAGGGCCTCGGTTTCGACGCTGCGGCGCACTGTGACCGGGTCGGCGCGGTTTTCCGCGGTGACCGCCAGCTGGAGGCCGGGCCGGGTCGATGATCCGCGCAGCACCGCGCCGGCGGACCGGATGGTCGGATAGCTCTCCAGCTCGTCCGTGACCGCGTTGGTGACCGTGGCGGCGGGCAGCACCGTCCTTCCGTTGCGATGGTCGGGTTCCAGCGGCAGGCTGCGCACGGTCTTGGTGCTGGTCTGGGCGGCCATCCACCACAGGGCGAGCGCGGCGATCACCGCGCAGACCGCGGCCACGACCGGCCACACCCAGCTGTGCTGGGTCGGGTAGGCGACCTGGGTGTGGGTGAGCAGGGGCGCGCTTGAGCTGCCGAGGACGGAGGTGGAAGCGCCCAGGGCGCGGGCCAGCACGGTGCCGGCGCCAAGCAGCAGGATCAGGCCGATGATGACCAGCCACGTACGGCTGATGTGCGCGGTGTGCCGTGTCATCGCCGTCAGCCTTTCTTCCTGCGCAGCTTGACCTTGACCTGGGTGGGCCACAGCGGATCGAGCGCGGCCAGCCGCTGCTGTACGACCGCCTGCACCTGCTCGCGCAGGCCGGTGGTGTCGCGCAGCCGGGTCGTCGCGCGCACTCTCACGGAGCGGCGTCCGGCCCTGACCTTGGCCTTGTCGATGCCTGGAACCTCTTCGGCGAGCCAGCCGAGCGACCGGCGCAGGTTGCGCCGTGGCACGCCGATGATGACCGAGCCGTCGCCGGAAGCCACCGGGATGGCGCGCGTCCGGCCCGGGAGCACGCCGATGAGGATGAGCAGGAAGCCGACGAACGCGACCGCCGAGGCGACCGCGAGCGTGGCCGTGCCGGACCAGTGCGCGGTGGTCTGCAGCGGGCCGGCGAAATCGCTGTGCGGCACCTTCCACAGGGCGTGGCTCAGCGCGGCGGACGCCGCCCAGATGCAGCCGAGGATCCCCGCCGCGGCCAGCACCGCCGCGACCAGGACCCCGGGGATGGTCCGCCTGGGCCGGAACACCCGGCGCGCGCTGCGGCGTGCGCCGGGCTGTGACCATGCGTCGGCCCGTGCCTGGCGCGGCGGCGGCCCGGCGCGCTGCGGGATCACCAGCGTCGGACCGCGGTGGCCCGCGGTGTCGCTCACAGTCCCCTCCCGCGCAGCAGGCTGGCCACCTCGATGTCCACGTGGCGTACCTCCAGGCCGGTAAGGTCGGTGACCCGCTCGATCACGTGCCTGCGAACCTCGCGGGTCAGGGTACGTACCGGGGCCGGGTAGGCCAGGGTCAGGCGCAGCTCGATCATCGCCAGGTGGCCGTCGATCCGGGTGGCGACACGAGCGAGCCCCTGACCGGTCTGGCGGCCGAACGTGATCCCGATGATCTGCCTGGCGGCCCCGCCGGTCTGCTCGACCTCAGAGACCGCCTGGGCGGCCACCTTGGTCACCACGCGGTCGGCGAGGGTGGTGCGGCCCCGCTGTCCGGGCCTGTTCAGTGCCGTTCCGACAGCGTCCGCCGTGGCAGCGGTCACTGCGGCCTCCGCTCCCGGACTGCGAACAGCCTGGTCAGGTCGAGTTCGCCGACGAGCGCCCGCCCGGCCAGGTAGCCGACAAGGCCGAGCACGAGCACGATCACGAACGCCGACCAGCCGCCGAACGCGCCGGCGAAGCCCAGCGCGATTCCGAACACCAGGCCGAGGATCGGTACGAGGCGAGCCTCATCCATTGGCAGCTTCCTCCCGTTTCGTAGTAGTTCGTCCGGCGACGCTCAGCGCCGGGGCCGACGCTGGCGCCAGCGCGGCTTCTGCCCCAGCTTCCGGAGCGGTGATGTCGGCGATGACGACGTCCACCACCCGGTCCGGGACCAGCGGCGCGACGGCCTGCCTGATTTCCGCGGCGACTTCCGGCAGCGGCACGCCGAACCTGGCCACGACGCAGACCTCGACCTCATGGGCCCGTACCGCCACGCCGGACACGGTCCGGCCCCGCAGGTACGTGGCCACAGGGGCGCCGGGGATCTGGGTCAGCCCGGCCACCGAAGGGCAGCCGGTGACGGCCGTGACGATCAGGTCGGCGAGCTCGGCGAGCTCGGCCCCCGGCGGCGTCGCCGCGCGGCCCTTGCCCGTCGCCGCGCGCGTCGTCCGGCTCGTCACTGGACCCGCGGCGACGTGTCACTGTCCTGCTCGCCAGGAAGGTGAATGTCGTCGATGCCGACGTTGACCTCGGTGACCTCGAGGCCGCAGATGCTTTCCACCTGGCTGATCACGTTGTTGCGGACCGCGTTGGCCAGGTCAGGGATGGACACGCCGTACTCGACCACGAGGTCGATATCGGCGGCGGCCTGCCGGGCGCCGACCTCGACGGCCACTCCCTGAGTGCTGCTCGCCGCGACGCCGGGCACCCGCTGACGCACGGCCCCCATCATGCGCGCGGTGCCGCCGCCCATCGCGTACACGCCGTCTACCTCGCGGGTGGCCAGCGCGACGATCTTCGCCACCACCACGTCGGCGATCGTCGTGTTCCCGTGCTCGCTCACTAGTTCGGCGGCGGACCTGCGCGGCGCGGGCACAGTGGCAGTCGTCGTGCTCGAGGTGGAGGTGGTGCTCTCAGTGTCGGATGTGCTCACGGTCTGGGCTCCTCACGTCGGTGTGTGACTTGCGTCCCTGCCGTCCGTGAGCCACGTCCTCCGCTGCGTCATCCCGGTGGCAGGACATGACAGCAAGACGCGGCGCCAGTACAGAATGTCACGGGAGAGGCAGATGTGAAATGCGTCACACAGCGTGAAGGTTGATTCATTGTGGCTTGGGCATCCGGACTATATGGCGCGCAGGCCGATCGTCGATGCCCTCGATGACGCCACCCTCGTCGTGCGGGCCCGCGAAGGGGACATCGCCGCGTTCGAGGCGCTCGTCCGGCGCTACCGGGTCCCGGTTTACCGGATCGCGCTGCGCATCCTCGCCGACCCCGGCGGCGCCGCCGACACGGCTCAGGAGGCGTTCACCGCGGCCTGGCGGCTGCTGCACGGGATCAAGGCCGAACAGGCCTTCGCCGCCTGGCTGTACCGCATCGCCGTCACGCGGGCGCTGAGCGCGCTGCGCACGACACGGCCGCTGGTCCCGCTCGACGCCACGGCGACGGCCGCCGCCAGTGACCGGTCGCCCGGGCCGGAGGAGCACGCGCTCGCCGACGGCCTGGCGACCGCGCTGCGGTGCGCCCTGAGCCATCTGACACCCGAGCAGCGGGCGTGCTGGGTCCTTCGGGAAATGGAGGGAATGACCTATGAGGAGGTCGCCACCATCCTGCACACGACTCCCGACGCCGTCCGCGGGCGGCTGCACCGGGCCCGCCCCCAGCTGGCAGCCGAACTGAGGCCGTGGCGGTGACCCCGCCGGGCGACCGCCTACCCTGCGGACACCACGTCGACGAGCTGTGGGACCACCTCGCCGGCGGCACCCCGGACGAGCACGCCAGGGCGTGCGAGCACTGCCAGGCCGCGCTGAGCCAGATCCGCCTCCTGCGCACGGCCACCAGTGAGCTCGCCGCCGAACCGGTGCGGCCGCCCGCCGACCTTTCCGGCCGGGTCATGGCGGTGGTCGGGGCCCGGATCCTCCCGGCGCCCCTGATCGCGCTGCCCGGCCCGGCGGGAATCCGGCTGTGCGTCAGCGAGCGCGCCGCCGCCGCCGTGCTGCGCGCGGCCGGCGACGCCGTCGACGGCGTCCGCGCCAGAAGCTGCAGGCTCATCCCGGCCGCCCGTGACACGAGCGCCTGCGCGGGCCTCAAGCTCACGATCAGCGTCCGCTACGGCATACCGGCGCTGTCCGCCGCCGGGGCCGTCCGCCGGGCGGTCCGGATGGCCGCCCGCGCCCAGCTGGGCCTCACGCTGGGCCCCATCGACATCGAGGTGGTCGACATTCACGCCGCGTAAAAGGTGCCCGCCGGTGCCCGCTGGTGCCGCACCCCATATTTATCCCGAACGATCCCGTCACTTCGCCCTATGGCCGCGCCGGCCTGCCGTCGGTGAGAATCGAGGCGAAAGGCCAGGCCACCAGCGGAAGAACGGCAGCGTCGATGAGTGGAACAAGCACAGGGCAGCACCTCACGATCGGCTTCGTCGGACTCGGCAACATGGGCCGGCCGATGGCGCACAACCTGCACAGCGCGGGCTTCGCGCTCGTCGTGCGCGACAGCGCGCCAGCGGCCGAAGAGCGTTTCGCCGCCGCGCACCCCGGCGTGACCGTCGCCGGGTCACCGGACGCGTTCTCGGCCGCGGACATCGTGGTGACCATGCTCCCGGACGGCACCGTGGTCCAGGACGCGCTGCTGCGGTGGGACGGCGGCATCGGGCGGGCGCTGCGGGCGGGCACGCTTGTCGTCGAGATGAGCTCGTCGGATCCTTCGGACACGCTGCGGCTCGCCGGTGAGCTCGAGCCGCTGCGCGTGCGGGTCGTCGACGCGCCGGTGTCCGGGGGAGTGCCAGGGGCGGTCGCCGGCGAGCTCGCGATCATGGCCGGCGGCGCGCCGGACGACATCGCCAGGGCGCAGGACGTGCTGCGGGTGCTCGGCGACCCGGCCAGGCAGTTCGTGACCGGCGGCCTCGGCAGCGGGCACGCCATGAAGGCGCTGAACAACGTCGTCGCCGCGGCGACGCACTGCGCCACCGCGGAGGCGCTGGCCGCCGGGAAGCGGTTCGGCCTCGACCCGCAAGTCATGATCGACATTATCAACGCCTCGACCGGGCGGAGCTTCGTCAGCCAGACCTTCGGCGCGCAGGTGCTCACCGGCCGCTACGGGACCGGGTTCGCGCTCGGCCTGCTTGCCAAGGACGTGCACATCGCGGCGAGCGTGGCCGCCGCCGCGGGGATCGACGCGCCGATGGTCGCCCTCGCCGACGAGCGCTGGGCGAAGGCGCTTGGCGAACTCGGCCCCGCCGCCGACCACACCAGGGCACATCAGGCCTGGTGGCCGGAAACCGGCAGCTAACGGCGGCCGGCCGGAGTTATGGTCGGGCATGGCTGACTTCTCTGGTGCGGATCTGCGCGGGTCGCGGTTCGGCCGCTGCGACCTGGCCGGCTCGGAGTTCTTCGCAAGCAAACTGACGGACGCCACGTTCCGCGGCGTGGACCTGAGCCGGGCGGTGCTGCGCGGCGTCGAGCTGGTCGACGTCGACATCCACGGCGAGATCGTGAACGTGAGCGTCAACGGCGTCGACATCGGGCCGCTGATCGAGGCCGAGCTGAACCGGCGCTACCCGGACCGGGCCAGGATGCGCCCCGCGGACCCGGCCGGCTTCCGCCAGGCATGGGGCATCCTGGAGCGCCTGTGGGACCAGACAGTGGCGCGGGCCCGCCGGCTCCCGCCCGCGGCGCTGCAGGAGTCGGTGCACGGGGAGTGGTCGTTCATCCAGACGCTGCGCCATCTCGTGTTCGCGACCGACGCCTGGTTCCGCCGGGCGATCCTCGGCGACCCGGCGCCCTGGGATCCGCTTGACCTCCCCTGGGACGAGATGCCGGACGCGCCGGGGGTACCCCGCGACCGCGCGGCCCGGCCCCCGCTAGAGGTGGTGCTCGAACTGCGCCGGGACCGCATGTCCGGCGTGCGCGACTTCCTCGCCGGGCTGACCGATCAGGCGCTGGCCGGTACCACCACGCCGGTGGAGGGCCCCGGCTGGCCCAAGCCGCGCGCGTACCCGGTGCGCGACTGCCTGCTTGTCATCCTCAACGAGGAGTGGGAACACCGGCTTTACGCCGAACGCGACCTGGCCGTCCTGGAGATTCGCCCCTCCGGCGCGGGAAGCGGTAAAGGGTAGGCTTCCGGCCCGGTTCAGTACCGGCCGTACTGCTGCTGCCAGAGGTAGTCCGCCTGCTGCTGGGCCGCGAACCTGGCCTGCTCGCGGTCCAGGTGACCGTACCGGCCGCCGTCGAAGTGCTTGTCGACCTCGGCCGCGGCGAAGCCGGCCAGCAGTTCCTTGCCGAGCGCGTGGTGCTCGATGATGCCCTCGCGCTCGCGGTGGTGCTCGTACATGCGCACGGCCTCAAAGCCGGCCGCCCCCGCGAGCAGCTCGTGCGAGACGTCGCGGTGCTCCATCCTGCCGCCGTACACCTGGTCGTAGGCGCCCTGGGCGCCGAGCCTGTCGAAGAATCCCATGGTTCCCGACCCTAGCCGATCGCGTTATCCGACTTGGGCGGTCCGGCCGGCCCAGTAGGGCGCGCGGAGCTGGCGCTTGAGAAGCTTGCCCGATCCGGTGCGCGGCAGCTCGTCGGTGAAGTCCACCGACCGCGGGACCTTGTAACCGGCCAGGTGCTCGCGCGCGAACGCGGTGATCTCCTGCTCGGTCAGCGACGATCCCGGTGACCGCACGACGGTTGCGTGCACGACCTCGCCCCACTCCTCCGACGGGATGCCGAACACCGCGACGTCGTAGATCCCGGGATGCTGCTCCAGCACCGCCTCGATCTCGGCCGGGTAGATGTTCATCCCGCCCGAGATGATCATGTCGGTCTTGCGGTCGCAGATGTACAGGTAGCCCTCGTCATCCCAGTACGCGATGTCGCCGACCGTGTGGAAGTCGCCGCGGCTGTTCGAGGAATAGCTGGCGTCGTTCTTGTAATAGGCGTCGAACACGACCTTGGACCGCACGAAAACCTCGCCCGGATGATCGGGGCCGGTACCTGTCACAGGCTGGCCGTCCTCGTCGAACAGCACGATCTCGATGCCGGGAGCCGGCTGGCCGCACGAGCCCGGCTTGCGCATCTGGTCCTCGGGCTTCAGCACGGTGTCGACGCCGAGCTCGGTCGACCCGTAGACCTCGAACAGCGACCCGGGCGGGAAGTCCGCCACGTACTGCTGCTTGAGCGCGTAGCTCCACGGCGCGGCGTTGACCACCATGACGCGCATGCTGGATCGGTCGTAGCGGTCCTTGACTTCGCTTGGCAGTGCGCAGACCATCCGGATCAGCGCGGGGGCGGAGAACGTCGAGGTCACCTTGTACTTGTCCACCAGGCGCAGCCAGTCCTGCGGGTCGAACCTGCGCTGCACGACGATGGTCTGGCCGAAGAGCAGGCCGGCGCCCATGAATGCGCTGGGGCCGCTGTGGTACAGCGGGCCTGAGGTGATGTAGATGTCGTCGGGCCGGTAGCCGAACAGGTTCAGCAGGCCCCCCATGACCTCCGGGTCCGGCGGGCCGTAGCGGACCGCGCCCTTCGGCTTGCCCGTCGTGCCGGAGGTGTAGATCATCGCCCCGCCCCCGCCGGTCGCATCCCCGACGTCGGGCACGCTGGCCGGCGCGGCCGCGATGTCGGCGTCGGTCAGCATCCCGTCCGGGCTCTGCGCGCCCTTCGGGACGCCGACCGCGATGATGTGGCGCACCTTCTCCAGCCGGCCGCGCAGCCCCGCGAACATCGGCGCGTACTCGTAGTCCACGTAGGCGACCTCGGCGTCGCTGTGGTTGATGACGTAGCGGGCCTCTTCCGGGGTCAGCCGGTAGTTCAGCGGCACGGCGATCGCGCCGATCTTCCTGGTGGCGCTCATCACCGCCACGACCTGCGGGGAGTTCGGCCCGCACCACAGCACCTTGCGGCCCGGCCCGGCCCCCACCGACAGCAGCAGGTTGGCCACCCGGTTGGACTGTGCCTCGAACTCGGCGTACGTCCAGGTGACCACGGTCCCGTCCGGCCTGTCGTCGATGATGCCCGGCTTGTCCGGCTGGGTCTGGGCGTAGATGGTAAGAATGTCGTCCGGCATCGCACCTATCCCTCGTGAACGCGTTACGGCCAAATTTACGTTCAGCGCCAGTCGACCGTCGAGGATCGGAGGCAGGTGAGATCGTCCTGCGCCAGGACCGGAACCAGGACCGGCTGAGGCAGCACCCGAGCCGCGTCAGCTGTACTGGCGCAGCTGCGGCCACATCTGGCCCCAGGGGCGGCGCGGGCCGGTGCACAGGTATACGTGGCCGTGCCACTCCTGGTTATGCAGCCCGTACGGGTTGGACAGCGTCGCAACGGCCCGCACGCTGGTGAAGAACTGGCTCAGGTAGGCGGCGTCCCCGCCGCCGTCGGCCGGCCCTGGCATGACCGCCACGACGGTGGTCGCGCCCGGGTTACCCGGGCCCCACCACCAGTAGGTGTTGTGCCCGCTCACGGCCTGCGGCAGGCCTGTTCCCCGCCCCAGCACGTTGATCGCGCTGGCCTCGCCGTAGTTCGAGGTGAAGATCACCGCGCTGGCCCGCTGGCTGGCCGGCAGCGAGAACCATACGGTGCGGACGGTGCTGACCAGCTGCGGCCACCCGACGGACTCGGCCAGTACCGCGTTCACCTTCTGGGTCCAGCCGACGTGGCCGGGCGGCAGCACCGGCAGCGTCAGCGGCAAGGCCAGCGCGGTGGCTGTCGCGGTGGCCAGCAGGAGCCGGCGGGGCCGGCCCTTGCGAGCGGCCAGCCAGGCGTCGAGAGCGACGGCCCCGGCCCCGAGGAGGTAGATGTAGGCGCCCGCCAGGTAGTAGATCTTCCCGCCGGTGGTGAGCGCGAAGAAGACGAACAGGATCGCGTACGCCCACGACAGGGCGCGCCAGGCCGGCCGGCCGGACCGCCACAGGAAGCGCAGCCCGGGTACCCAGACCACCACCATGGGCAGGGCGGTCATGAGCAGCTGCCCGATCACCCAGTTGGCGATGTTGCGTGCGCCGCCGTTTTCCTGCGCGAGCGCGCGCGTCATGGCGACCGTGGCCCACTGGTGCTGCGCCTGCCACCAGATGTCGGGGATGGTGAAGGCGGCCGCGATCGCGGCGCCCGCCGCGAACCAGCGGTTCAGCACCAGCCGCCCGCC
>JASHPP010000337.1 GCA_030038035.1 Trebonia sp. | reverse complement strand
CAGCCGACTTCGGCGGTTTCCAGCTCCGTGTCGGCTAGCAGCGCCGCCGCCAGCCCGGCGGACGCGCCGATGAGCGTGAACGGGAGGTCGATCATCGTTATGACCATCCAGCCCCGGTCCGCCGGCCACCACAGCTGCGGGGAGAGAATCGGGTAATCCGGCTCGAGCCCCAGTTCTGGCCGGGACCGCGGGACAACCGCATCCAGGGGGCCGGTCAGCAGCAGGTAATCCTCATCCCGCAGGCGGAAGGTAGCTGCCGCCCGCCCGCCCGGCGGCCAGCACGCCTGAGCTGTCACCAGCGGCAGGAAATTGTCGAGATCTTCCCCGGCCGTTTCCGAATAGGCGAACCAGCACAGGGCGTCAGGGGTCCACGGGCGCAGCACGGCTACCAGGCGGCTGAGCTGCCGGTACTGGAGCGCGCCAGGGAACACCTGGGAACCGAGTTCTTCGGCCCGGTCGCCGAGCAGGTGCCCGAAGTACGCCAGCGGGTGGAACCGGGTACCGGCGCTGTCGGCGATCTGCTGCCAGGTAAGCAGCTCGTCACCGGTGTACACCGGGTGGAAGAGCCGGACGTAGCGCTCGTATCCGTCAGGTACCACGTCTGCGACGCGGAGCGATACCCGCGGATCGTCGCCGGTCAGCCGCAAGCGGATCCAGTCGGTCGGCGAGACTTGTGTCGACAGCCGCATTCCGCTCATCAGCACCCCTTTCCCGCGGAGCCCAGTACGAACCCCGAGGTAAGCCGCGCCGGCCCCGGGTTCGCTTTTCCGGGTGAGAATCAGCGCGTGCCCGTTGGTGTTGATGATGCAGTACTCGCCTGACGATCACGTCGGCTCGGCCCGTGACTCTCGTTCGCTGGCTCCTGTAGTAAGCAGCCGAACGCAGCGAGCGCAACGCTGTGCCACTAGATCAGTAAGCCTCGGCGGCAATGTGCTGGCCAGGTCGGCTACGTCGGATGCCTTCGCCGCATCGGTGAAGGCATCCGGGGCGATCGTCGCTAGACCGCCGATGCGTGTCACGAGCTCATCAGCGTCGAGCCCGAGGTCATGGGCTGAGGCTGGCCACCGGTTCCGGTAAGGGCTGAGGTGATAGTCGCCGCCTATCTTCATCGCCAGCCGGAGCGTTCCTTCGTGATCGCCGTACGGCAACGCTGAAGCGACGTCGTAGAGCGGAGCCAGGAATGCTTCACCGCTTTGGAGGAGCAGCGAATAGTTTTTGGCGTGGCCATCGGTGCCCGCTATATGCCAGTTCCAGATGAGAGCGTCGGCGAAGTGGCGGATGGCCAGTTCACCGTCCGCGCGCGGCATCGCACGGCGGAGCAGGCCGGCTATGTCGCGGACACCTGGCCCGCCCTGGTTCTGGTATTTCCTGGTGGGGGGCACCGAGAGCGCCTGACACAGGTCTTCCTGGTGTATGCGGACGAGGCCATGCTCTGTCATCCGGCGGTCGTAGCGGTCCACCACGATGGCGGACTCGTCGCCGAATCGCGCTACCCGCGTTTTGACAGTGGTCAGGCCAGCACGACGCCCGGCGTCAAGACAGAGGTGCTCGTTGAGCTCATGGTCGTCAAGGCCCGTAATGGCTGGTTTGAGGATGTGCGTGGTAGGGGTGGCGCCCGAGGGAACCCCCCACTGCCCGTCCTGGAAGATGAGCGCGGTCTTCGCCTGGGCTCCGGCGAGGCTGAACTGGCCCGTGAAACCGGCACCGAGCCAGCTCGTCGAATCTCTCCGGAGTTCGCTCAGCAGTCCGGCGACGTCTTCTTCTGTTAGCCAGGTGACTGCGCCTACTCTACGGAGGGCCTTGTCGGTGTCCTTCGGCAGCGCGAAGCGCACGGCCCCCGCGCAGTCCGCGCCTACCGGCGTGCCGAGCAGGGAGAACGGTGCCGCGCGGGCCAGGTCGAAGTGCCGTGCCCAGGTGGCGATCACCGCGGGATCGTCGGGGAGCAGACCCCAGAGCGTACTGCTCGTCGTAGTTGAACTGGAGCTTGCCGCTAGCCAGGCGCGTCACCGCCCCGGCAATCACGTCACCGACGATGACGGTCAGGCTGTCTGTCATCGGCTCATGTACTCGTCGACAAACGATCTGAGGTCGCTGGCCGCGCGGCCACGCTGATTCGCGTCGGGTCGTGTCGGCCGAAGTTCCATCTCAAGTCCGAGCGCCTCGAAAAGGTGCAGGACAAGCGCCAGCTCGACGGTGCCCTTCCCTCTTTCGAAGTAGTTGACCCAGTCGCGGGAAACGCCGGCCCGTTCGGCAAGTTCGGCCTGTGTAAGGCCAAGCTCCAGCCGGCGACCCCGCGCAGCGGAAGCCAGATCGTGGATGGTGACAATCTTCATCGCAGCTGTCCCCTGTGGACTCAGCTCATATGTCGACGTACGTCCACATTAGCATTTGCCGACGTTCGCCGGCAAATAACAGTGTCGGCGTACGTCGGCAAAGAAACGCCTACCAGCGCCGCGCCGAGGCCCGATCGCGCCAAGCGTGGTCCACAGCGAACGGGTCAGTATGCCGTCTCCCCGTTTGCCGGGGGTCATGTGGGTGCAGGCTACGCCGATGCGGTGCCGACGACCGCGGCGTGGTTGTGCAGGTTTGCCATGTCGGCGGCGATCCGGCCGGAATGCCAGCCCTCCGCGTCGGTCGCCCGGACCGCGCGGCTTCTGGTCAGCGTGTCGCCGAACATCGCGTCCACCGCGTCATCGACGGCCCGCCGGCGTGCCGCCAGGAACGGCACCAGGTCCGTGCCGCCGGCACTGCCTGTCGCCTGCTGCGCCGCGGCCTGCTCCTCCGCGGCCTGCTGCTCCGCGTGACTGGTAGCCTCGGACAGCCGCTCGCCGATGCGGATCGCGTAGGAAACCAGGAACGACTGGCGGAACGCCCGGGTCCGGGACCGCCCGTGGGCATCGCGCTTCGCCCCGGCCCGCAGCATCGCGCTGTTCGCCTGGACGAGCAGCGAGGTGAACAGCAGCTCGACCGCGTCCAGGTCCGCCGGGAAGCCGATGACCGTCACCAGGCCCAGTTCCTTTGACCAGATGATGCGGCAGCGGTTGGCCTGCGCGACCGTCTGCAGCAGCGATGCCTTCGGCGCCTCGTAGGGGTTGTCCACGGCGATCCGCCGCCCGCCCGGTTCCTCCTTCCGTCCCGACTTGGCGGCGCGCGAGCCGACAGGGCCTCGCGTGGCCGGATGACCGCCGGCGGGCACCCGGCGGCGCGGCGCTGGTAGGTCTACCGTTGATGTGGTCTCCCGTAACCGGGATGTCATCGAGCCAGCCGACTTCGGCGGCTTCCAGCTCCGTGTCGGCTAGCAGCGCCGCCGCCAGCCCTCACCGCGGGGCGGCGATCCGGTGGCCGTCGCCGGGTTGCGAGGGTCCGCGGGACGCGGAAGCATTAGTCCCGACGGGAAACTTGCGGGAAAGGCGGGTCAGGTGGCGGGCAGCCGTGAGGCAGCGGGCGGGGGTGTCCCGTTCGACACGACCCGGGCTCATATGGCGCGGGTTTACGACTTCTGGCTGGGCGGTAAGGACAACTTCGAAGCCGACCGGGCCGTCGCCGAGCAGGTCGCCGCCGCGTACCCGGATGTGCGGGTCGCGGTCCGGGCGCAGCGCGCGTTCCTGGCCCGGGCGGTGCACTTCCTGGTCACCCAGGCAGGTATACGGCAGTTCCTGGATATCGGCACCGGGCTGCCCTCGGCGAACAACACCCACCAGGTCGCTCAGGCGGCGGCGCCGCAGTCGCGGGTGGTGTACGTGGACAATGACCCGATCGTGCTCAGCCACGCCCGGGTCCTGCTGACCAGCAGTCCAGAGGGGGCGACCGCTTACATCGACGCCGATCTGCGCGCCACCGGCACGATCCTGGAGCAGGCGGCCGACGTCCTGGACTTCGGGCAGCCGGTCGCGGTCATGCTGCTGGGGATCTTGCAGGGGATTCCCGATGAGGAAGAACCGGGCGCGATTGTCGGGCGGCTCATGGATGCCGTGCTGCCCGGCAGTTACCTGGCCATCTCGCAGATCGCCAGCGACGTCGCCGCTGACGAGGTGGCCGAGGGCGTGCAGCGGTACAACGAGCAGGCCACTGTCCCGGTCGCGGCGCGCACGCACGCTGAGGTCTGCCGGTTCTTCGAAGGCTTGGAGCTGCTCGAGCCCGGCGTCGTGCAGGTGCACCGGTGGCGGCCAGGAGCCGGGGACCTGGGCGGCGGCCGTAACCTGGCCATTTATGCCGGGGTCGGGCGGAAGCCGTAACCGCAGGCAGAGCCGCACCGCGGGTCAGGCCGGCCACCTCGGGCGTCGTCGGCATTGACCTGGCGATCACCGGTCCCGCAGGTGCGGCATTCTTTGGCGTCCTCACTGTGAGCACCGCTGACGTGCTGGCGAGGACCCACGCGGGGGACAGTGAGTACTCGATCGCGGAGCTGGCCGGCGCGCACGGGGGTGGAAGGTCCCGGCCGGCCCGAAGCCCGGCCTCGCCAGCGCTGAGCGTGAGTTGAGCGTCCCGGAACGTCGCTGGGCGCGTCGCGTTCCCGCCGTCGCAGAACCCCCTTTCCGCTGCCGGGAGATGGCCGGCGGCCGGCAGCCTTGACTCTCACCTTGGGGAAGCCCGCACACTCATCTCGCCGGGCCGGATCGGCCCGGCGACGAGGGAGTCGGCGTGAAAGAGATCAGCATCGGAGAGTTCGCCCGGCGGTCCCGCCTGTCACTGAAGGCACTCCGTCTCTACGACGAACGCGGGGTGCTGGTGCCTTCGCGCGTCGATCACGCGTCTGGTTATCGCTACTACGACACAGTCCAGCTTGAACAGGCACGCCTTGTCGTGATGCTGCGCCAGTTGCAGTTGCCGCTCGCGGCGATCAAGGAGCTGCTCTCGTGTGATCCGGCCGACGCGGCGGCGCGCATCGCTAAGCACTGGCGCGACGCCGAAGCGGCACACGACGCGCGGCGCGATCTAGCCGACTACCTCGTCAACTGGCTGAGCGGAAAAAGGCCCGTCATGTACGAAGTCGCCACCCGGGCGATGCCCGAGCGG
>JASHPP010000336.1 GCA_030038035.1 Trebonia sp. | reverse complement strand
CCGCTCACATAGGTCTCGGCCGCCATGCCGGTCTCGCCGAACCCCGGGCTGCCCAGGTTGTTGACGAAGTTGGCGCAGGACAGCGTCGCCAGGTCGTACTGCGCCGGGGAGGAGGTCAGGCTGCCGCCCGAGGTGACCGCGCCGGCCGACGACAGGCTGAAGCCCGCGGGGAAGAACGACTGCGGCAGCAGCACGATCTGCAGCTGCGAGCCGGTCAGCTGCCCCGAGGCCGCAGGCACGGGCGACGCGGGCGTCGTGGGGGAGCCCGCCGTCGGCGCCGTGGCGGCGGGCGCGGCCGACGACGACGGCGTCTGGTACGGCACCCCCTTGGTCGCGCACCCGGTCAACGCGACCAGCACGCCCGCGAGCACCCCGGCGGCAAGAACGGCGGGGGCCCTGAAGACCCGTGACACAGCTCCCCTAACCCGATTCGGACATCAACACCTCACAACGTACCTTTTCACGTGTCCGGGGCGCAGGTGGTGCGCGGGCCGGAGTTCGGGATAATGGCGACGGAACACCGGCGTTCGCCGACAGCGGCAGCGGGCAGGCAAAGGCCCGAGGTGCCGAAGGAAAGGAAGATGAAGGCTATGCCACAGCGAATCGCGATCGTCACCGGAGCCGCCCGCGGGATCGGCGCCGGGACCGCCAAGCGCCTGGCCAGCGAAGGGATGGCCGTCGCGGTGCTCGACCTCAAGGAGGGCGATGGCGAGCAGACCGTGGCCGAGATCGAGAAGGCCGGGGGGCGGGCGATCGCGGTGGGCGCCGACGTCAGCAAGAGCGATGAGGTGCAGGCCGCGGTCGAGCAGGTGGTGGCCGGCCTCGGCGAGCCGACCGTGCTCGTGAACAACGCGGGCGTGACCCGCGACAACCTGCTGTTCAAGATGTCGGAGAACGACTGGGACACGGTCATGAACGTCCACCTGCGCGGCGCGTTCCTGATGACGCGGGCAACCCAGAAGTACATGGTCAACGCCAAGTGGGGCCGCATCGTCAACCTGAGCTCGGTGTCGGCGACCGGCAACCGCGGCCAGGTCAACTACTCGGCCGCCAAGGCCGGCCTGCAGGGCCTGACGAAGACGCTCGCGATCGAGCTCGGCAAGTTCGGCATCACCGCGAACGCCGTGGCGCCCGGGTTCATCGTGACCGACATGACGGCGGCCACCGCCGCCCGGCTCGGCATGTCGTTCGAGGACTTCCAGGCCGCCGGCGCCGCGCAGATCCCTGTCCAGCGGGTGGGCCAGGTGGCCGACGTGGCCGCCGCGATCTCCTTCCTGGTCAGCGAGGAGGCCGGGTTCATCTCCGGCCAGGTCCTCTACATCGCCGGCGGACCGGTCTCCTGACCGCCGATGAACGCCGAAACGGCCTCGCACGGCGAGGACGAGGAGCTGCGCAAGACGATCCGCGCGTTCCTCGACGAGCACGACCCCGCGGCCATGGGCCGCGACAGCTTCCTGACCGCGCGGTGGGACGCCGGGCTGGCCGTCGTGCACTACCCGGTGGGGCACGGCGGGCTCGGCCTGGCCCGCTCGCTCCAGCAGGTGGCCGAAGCAGAGTTCGCCAAGGCCGGCGCCCCCGTCCTCGACCCGGTGCGCAACGTGATCGGGCTCGGCATGGCCGCGCCGACGATCATCGCCTTCGGCACCGAGGAGCAAAAGCAACGGTGGCTCAGGCCGCTGTGGACCGCGCGAGAGATCTGGTGCCAGCTGTTCAGCGAGCCAGCCGCGGGCAGCGACCTGGCCGGCCTGGCCACCCGCGCGACCAGGACCGACGGCGAGTGGGTCGTCACCGGCCAGAAGGTGTGGACCTCGGTCGCGCACCGGGCGCGCTGGGGACTCCTGCTCGCCAGGACCGATCCGGACGTCCCCAAGCACGCGGGCCTGTCCTACTTCGTCCTTGACATGCACGCGCCGGGCGTCGAGGTCCGGCCGCTGCGCCAGCTCACCGGCGAGGCGGAGTTCAACGAGGTGTTCCTCACCGACGTGCGCATCCCGGACGGCGACCGGCTCGGCGACGTGGGCGCCGGCTGGCGGGTCGCCCAGACCACGCTGATGAACGAGCGGGTGTCGATCGGCGGCGCCCGCGCGGTGCCCAGGGAGCTCGGCGCGATCGGGTTCGCCGCCGCGGCGTGGCGGCAGCATCCGGAAAAGCGCACCCACGAACTGCACCAGCGGCTGCTGCGGCTGTGGGCGGAGGCGGAAGTGGCGCGGCTGGCGGGCGACCGGCTGCGGCAGCAGCTCGCCGCGGGCGAGCCGGGCCCCGAGGGTTCGGCGGCCAAGCTCAGCTACGCGCGGCTGAATCAGGAGATCTCCGGATTCGAGATCGACTTCGAGGGATCGGACGGGCTCCGCTACGACGACTGGACGATGCGCAGGCCCGCCGCCAGCGACTACACCCGCGGCGCCGGCTACCGCTACCTGCGCTCGAAGGGCAACTCGATCGAGGGAGGCACGTCGGAAATCCTGCGCAACATCATCGCCGAGCGCGTCCTCGGCCTGCCCCCCGAGCCCCGCGTCGACAAGGACGTCGCCTGGAAGGACTTGCCGCGGTGACCGCCTCATCCGCCGATCTTCTTTATTCAGATACCGAACGGTCCCTGGCGGCTGCCCTGGCCGACCTGCTTGCCTCGCGGGCCGCGCCTGGCGACGTGCTGGCCCGCACCGAGCAGGCCGAAACCTGCGACACGGGCCTTTGGCGCGCGGTGGCAGTGGACATCGGCATCGCCGGCCTGCTGATCCCCGAGCCGCTCGGCGGCGCGGGCGCCTCCTACCGCGAGCTCGCCGCCGCGGCCGAACAATTCGGCGCCGCCGTGGCGCCCATCCCCTACCTGGGCAGCGCGGCCGTGGCGACCGCGGTGTTGCTCCGCGCGGCCAGAGACGCTGCTGCTTCCCCCGGGGGAACGACCCCCCCGTTTGAGGGGCTGCGTGTTCCCGGCGCGGCGGCCGTCTCCCCCCACACCACTCCCGCCTACCCGGCCGGCGCGGCCTCCGCCAACTCCCCATCCCCCTCGCCTGCCGCGGACCTGCTGCGGCGGCTGGCGGACGGCGCCGTGACGGCCGTGCTCGCCGTGCCGGCCGCCACGCGCCCCGGCGGGCCGTTCCCGGGCCAGGTGCGGGTAGCCGGATCCGATGCGGCCGGACTCGTGACGCTGCGCGGGACCGTGCCGGCGGTGCCTGACGCGCTGCCCGCCGACGTGCTCCTGGTGCCGGCCGAGGGCGTCCCGAACGGCCTGTACCTGGTCGAAGCCGGCGCGCCGGGCCTGCACCGCACGCCGATGGTGTCGCTGGACATGACCAGGCAGCTGTGCGACGTGTCGCTGGACGACGCCCCCGCGCGCCAGGTCGCGGTCGGCGCCGCCGCCGAGGCGGCGGTCGGCGCGGGGCTGACCGCCGGCGCCGCGGTCATCGCCGCCGAGCAGCTCGGCGTGGCACAGCGGTGCCTGGACATGACCGTGGCCTACGTGCGGGAACGCCGTCAGTTCGCCCGCCCCGTTGGCTCGTTCCAGGCGCTCAAGCACCGGCTCGCCGACCTGTGGACCACGATCACGCTCGCTCGGGCGGCGTCGCGGTACGCGGCGGCCTGCCTGGCCGCCGGCGACCCGGACACCCCGGTCGCGGTGGCGCTCGCGAAGTCGTCCTGCTGCGAGGCCGCGGTGACCGCCGCCCAGGAGTGCGTGCAACTGCACGGCGGGATCGGCTTCACCTGGGAACACCCCGCGCACCTGTACCTCAAGCGGGCGAAGGCGGCGTCGGTGGCCTTCGGCACGCCCGGCGCGCACCGCGATGCCCTCGCGGCCCTGGTGAATCTCCCGGCCCCTGGGGCGTAACCGGGCCGCTACGCCCCGCCCGCACGCCGCCCGGCCGCGCCCTGCCCGGCGCCGCTGTGCTCCGGCTGGTCGGCCACACCGGTCCGCTGCGACGGCACCTGCGCAGGCGGCTCGGTGAACGTCGCAGGGGCCTCCCGGTTCGGGGAGACGCTGCGGCCGCCCTCTGCCACGTGGACCCCGCCGAGCACGGGACCGGGCATGTCGGTCTCCATGTGATGCGCCCACAGCGGATGCTCTCCGAGCCACAAGATCCCGCCCAGCCAGATCGCCAGGCACACCACGGCGACCACGACGATGACCCATATCGCCGTCGGCGATGCCGTCGTCTTCACTGCCTCGATCATGGCTGGCCTCCTCGCCAGCACCATCCGTCACTGACATCCCTACCCAGACTCGGCGCCCTGACCACAGTCCCGCTCCGCCGCCGACGTCACCCACGGTGGGTGATGCCAGGCCCGCCCCCTGGCGGGCACAATCCGTGCGGCTGTCCCGCGCAGCTCACCGCTGGGGGAAGGGGACAGGGCCTTGAATCTGCTGCTCGAAAAGCTCGGCGGCGTCGCCGCCAGAAGACACTGGGTCTTCATCATCTGCTGGGTGGCCGTCCTCGGCGGCCTGCTCGGCGCCAAGCACGCGTTCGGCGGCGAGTACGTCAACAACTACACGATCTCCGGTAGCGACTCCGCGACCGGCCTCAACGTGCTGAACAGCACGTTCCCGCAGCAGGGCGGGTACGGCGGGCAGATCGTCTTCCACGCCAGGAGCGGCACGGTCAGCGCGCAGGAGTCGGCGGTCGACCAGTCGGTCACCAACGTGTCCAAGCTGCCCGATGTCATCAAGGCGGTCAGCCCGTTCGCCTCCGCCGACACCGGCGCCGTGTCCAAGGACGGCACGATCGCGTACGCCAGCGTGTCCTGGAGCGTGAACCCGGACTCGCTGGACACCGCCTACCTGGACAAGCTGAACAACGCGGTGGCGCCCGCCACGAAGGCGGGCCTGCAGGTCGCCTACGGCGCCGGGGCCGGCGAGATCGGCCAGCAGACCAAGGACCTCTCCTCGGAGGTCATCGGCCTGGCCCTGGCGCTGGTGCTGCTGCTGATCATGTTCGGCTCGCTGATCGCGGCCGGCATCCCGCTAGTGGCGGCCCTGTTCAGCGTGCTGTCCGGCCTCGCGCTGCTCGGGCTGCTGGCCCGCGTGATCACCTTCCCGACCACGGCGCCGACGATCGCGACGCTGCTCGGGCTCGGGGTCGCCGTGGACTACGGGCTGTTCCTTGTGGCCAGGAACCGCGAGCAGCTGGATAACGGGATGGAGGCCGTGCGCTCGATCCGGCGCGCCGCGGGCACGTCAGGAGCCGCGATCGTGGTGGCGGGCAGCACGGTCGCCGTCTCCGTCCTTGGCTTGTACATCTCCGGGGTCGGCTTCGTCGGCTCGCTCGGCCTGGCCGCGGCGATCGTCGTCGTGGTCACGATGATCTCGGCGCTGACCCTGGTGCCCGCGTTCATGGGGCTCGCCGGGGAGAGCGTGCGGGCCGTGACCGCCCGTGTCCGGGCGCGCAAGGCCGGGCTGACCGCCCGGCAGCAGGCCGCGCAGACCGCCGCGGCCACGCACGAGCAGCACGAGCACAGCGCGTTCGCCCGATGGGGGCGGATGGTAAGCGACCGGCCCTGGCCATGGGGAATCGCCGCACTCGCGGTGCTCGTCGTGCTGGCGATCCCGCTGTTCTCGATCACGCTTGGCCAGCCGGACAACGGGACACAGCCGACGTCCAGCACAAGCCGGCAGGCTTACGACCTGATCTCGCAGGGCTTCGGCGTCGGCGTCAACGGGCCGCTGACCGTCGTCGTGAAACTCCCCAACCAGTCGAGCTCGGCGAACAGCTCGCTGCTGTCCACCATGCAGTCCGACATCGCCAAGACTCCCGGCGTCGCCTCGGTCACGCCCGCGTCAGTCAACTCCGCCGGCACAACCGCGGTGTTCAACGTGATCCCGACCACCCGGCCGCAGGCCACGCAGACCACCGCGCTGGTCAGCACGCTGCGCGACGACGTGCTGCCGAAGGAGCACGCGACCAGCTACGTGACCGGCACGACGGCGGGGGCCGTCGACTTCACCAACCAGATCACCAGCAGGCTGGCATGGCTGATCGTCGCCGTCGTCGCGATCTCGTTCTTCCTGCTGACCGCGGCGTTCCGGTCGATCGTGATCGCGACCAAGGCGGCCGTGCTCAACATCTTGTCGATCGGCGCGGCGTACGGCGTCATCGTCGCGATCTTCGAGTGGGGCTGGGGCAAGAGCGTGATCGGCCTGCAATCGACGCTGCCGATCCCCGCCTACGTGCCGATGCTGGTGTTCTGCATCGTGTTCGGGCTGTCGATGGACTACGAGGTCTTCCTGCTGTCCCGGGTGCACGAGGCGTGGCTGACCACGGGGGACGCGCACCGCAGCGTCGCGATCGGGATCGGGGCGACGGCCCGGGTGATCACGACCGCGGCGCTCATCATGATCGCGGTGTTCACCAGCTTCGTGCTTAACCCGGACCCGACGGTGAAGATGCTCGCGATCGGGATGGCGTTCGCGGTGCTCATCGACGCGTCCCTGGTCCGGATGATCCTGGTCCCGGCGATCATGTCGCTGCTCGGCTCGCACGCCTGGTGGCTGCCGCGCTGGCTGGCGCCGGTGGTGCCCAACCTGCAGCTGGAGAGCTCTGTCGCGGTGCCCGAGCCGCGGCCGGCCGCCAGCGCTGAGCGCGTCACGCCGGACGAGCCGGTCGCGAACGACAAGCCGCAGGCGCGTTAGCCCGATGCCCGCGGCCGCCGCCGCGGGCTTGCCGCCGCCCGGGTGGCATGGGACAGTGAGGCCCATGGCATCGCTTGACGGGAAAGTCGTCCTTGTTACCGGCGCGACGGACGGGCTCGGGCGGGCGCTGGCCGCCGACCTCGCCCGCGACGGAGCCACGGTGCTCGTGCACGGCCGCGACCCCGGCCGGATCGCGGACACCGTCCGCGAGGTCGCCGCGCACGGCTCTGCCGACCGCTTGCGCGCCTACCAGGCCGACTTCGAAAGCCTCGCCGGGGTGCGCGCGCTCGCGGCGGCGGTGACCGCGGCCGAACCGCGGCTCGACGTGCTTGTCAACAACGCCGGCGTCGGCACCGCGAACCCAGGCGGCGGCGTCCGGCAGGAGAGCGCCGACGGGTACGAGCTGCGGTTCGCGGTCAACTACCTGGCCGGGTACGCGCTGACCCGGTTGCTGCTGCCGCTGCTGCGCGCGTCGGCGCCGTCGCGGATCGTCAATGTCGCCTCGCTCGGGCAGCAGGCGATCGATTTCGGCGACGTCATGCTGACCGAGGACTACGACGGGCTGCGCGCCTACCGGCAGAGCAAGCTCGCGCAGATCCTGTTCACCTTCGACCTGGCGGCCGAGCTCGACGGCACCGGGGTGAGCGTCAACGCGCTGCACCCGGCGACGTTCATGCCGACCAAGCTCTCCCACGCCGCGCCGATCAGCACGATCGCCCAGGGCGCCGAGGCGACGATGCGGCTGATCGCCGCGCCGGCCGAGCAGACGGGCACCGGCAGGTACTTCAACGGCCTGGACGAGGCCCGCGCGGACGACCAGGCCTATGACCCCGCGGCGCGCCGTCAGCTGCGCGAGCTGTCCGAGAAGCTCACGGGGCTGTAGGGCCGGGCACGCCTAGCCGGCCGGGATGCTCGCCACGTCGACCGCCTCGAGCTCGCCCGAGCCGTAGTTCGACACGAGCACCGTCCCGTCCGGGTCAGCGGTCATGTCGCGGGGGAACAGCCCCGACCGGATGTGACCGATGACCGCCGGCCGTCCGGCCAGCGCGGCCGCCACGTTCACCACGTCCAGGTTCGCGCTCTGTCCGGTGACGTCGAACCGGTTGGAGTCGGCGACCACGATCAGCGAGCCGCCGCGGGCGGCGGCCAGCCCGACCGGGGCCTCGCCCACCCGGACGATCGCCACCAGGGCGCGCGCCGGATCCGAGGTCAGCCGGGCCGCGGCAAAGCACAGCAGGTCATCGCTGGCCCGCGCGGTCACCCACACCTGCGTCCCGTCCGCCGACGTGATGACACGGACCGGCTCGCAGCCAGCGTCCACGGTGGCGACCACCGACGTGGCGGGATCCGTCTCCGCCCGCGCCAGGTCGGCCACCGTCAGCGTTCCCGTGTCGGCGCCATCGCCGCCGCCCTCGCTCGTCGCGTAGAGCCAGCGCCCGTCGGGGGAGACGGCGATGCCGACCGGCGCCAGCTCGAGCGGGATGCTGCCCACGTAGTCGGCGGGACCGAAGCCGTGGGCGAGCGCCTTGGCGAGGTTGAACACCACCGCCCGGTGCGCGTCCTCCAGGGTGACGAACGCGTAAGCGCCGTCAGGGGAGACCGCGACCTCGATGGCGCCGCCCGCGCCGGCCGCGCTGGCCGGCGCCTGCAGCGTGCCCAGCACCGCGCCGGCCGTGCCCTGTTCGGCGCGGGCGACGCTGATGACCACCGCGCCGGTGCCGTCGGCCGCCAGCAGGTACCTGCCGTCGCTGGTGATCGTCTCGCCGAGCGGGTTGGCCGGCGCCACGGGGATGTTCCTGACCGGAACGGGGGCAAGCGCGGCGCCCACGTGCAGCACCTCGATCGAGGCGCCAGCGGCGACGAACGCCCAGTGCCCGTCGGGGGTCACCGCGACACCGAACGGCATTGCCTTGATGCCGGCCATCGCGGCCCTCGTGTCGACCAGCACGCCCTTAATGCCGACCATCGCGGTGCGGACCGAGGTCAGGGCGGGGGACTTGGACGTGGTGGTCGCGCAGCCCGGCGACCTCAGCGCGCGCGAAGGGAGCGGGGGAGGAGCCGGGGAGGCGGCGACCGTAGCCGCGGACCGGGCGGCCGCCGTGCCGGCGCCGGACCCTGGCGCTGACGGACGCGCGGACGACGAGGTGCACCCCGCGCAGACGATCAGCGCGGCGACACAGCACGTCGCCGCCGCGCGCGCCCTCGTCCCGGCAGGCCGCATGCCGTCATGGTAATGCTACGGTCCGTTCGGAATAATCGGTTTGAGCTCAGCCGGTGACCGAGCCGGCGGGCGGAATCGTGCCAGGACCTGTGGTGTTGCAGGCCAGCGCGGCAGAGTCGGTGTCGACGAGCGGCTTTGCCAAGGCCGGCGGGGTGGCGAACGCGGGGCTGGACAGGTCGAGCATGTCGAGCATGTCGTTGGCGTTCGCGTCCCGGCGGGTCAGCGCAGGCAGGTTCCACTTGGTCTCGACCAGCTTGAGGACGCTGGTGTGGTCGAAGACGTTGTGCGAGACGTAGCCCCGGCGCGCCCAGGGGGACACGACCACGCACGGGACACGGAAGCCGTAGCG
>JASHPP010000335.1 GCA_030038035.1 Trebonia sp. | reverse complement strand
TGACGGCGGTCTCGACGATCTCTCCGATCGATGCCGACCCGCCCAGTTCTGCTACGGCTTTGAGGGACGGCCACAACAGTTCGTTGTACGGAGGCACCTCGACATTCGTCATGAGCAGTCACTTCTTCCAGAACTCTCAGCGGAGCAACCCAACGGCCAGGCTAGTGAACTACGACCTGACATTGGCAAGAACCGGTCATTCTGCCCGGGCAGAAGTAGTCGCCACACCCGACTGGCGGATGATCTCGCGCAGTTCGGCTGGGGTCGGCCAGGGCGGCTTCGTGTGGATCATCCGGTGGCAGTTGGAGCAGAGCAGCGCCAAGTCAAGGATGCTGCGCGGACCCTCACCGCCGACGTGGAGCGGCTCCACGTGGTGACACTCGATGTACCCGCGACCGCGCTCGCCGTAGGTCTGACCGAAGTCGAACTCGCAGACCTCGCAGGCGAGTGGCCTGCCGGCCGCCACCACGCTGTTGATCTTCTTGCGTCGCAGCGTGGGGTTGCGTTCGCGGTAGGCGTGCCAGCGCAGGAGGTACCTCCCCTCCATCTCGCTCTCGCCCTCGTAGCCCACGTCACGCGGAAAGTCGGCCGGCTCACCGCCAGCCACTGACGCGCGAATGGCCTCCGCCATCACATGCATCACATCGGGCTCGGCGAGAAACCTGGCGATGACCTCCTTGTCGCGCCGACCACCGTTCGTCGGACGCCCCGTGTACCCCGGAAGCGACGTGGCGATGTCCGCGGTCTTGCGGCCGACGCCGTTCGGGTTCCTGAAGTCAGCATGCCGCGACTCGGAGGGATGGATAGTCATCTTCTGCAAGAGCTCGGACAGCTCGATGACCTGAGGGTTCTCGGCGGGGAGCCACCGGCCGCCGTTCTGCATGACCAGGTCACAGGCGAGGACGATCTCGTCCCACTCCCAGTCCGGGTTCCTGCGCCCCTCGTCCACCATGCGCCAATCGTAGGCAGTTGCGTCTGGCAATATTGCCAAACGCAATGTGTTGCCTGCGACGATCCGAGTTAGCCTGGCTAATCACCTCAAACCGTTAGCATTGGTGCCCCACGGCCAACCATCCGATAGAAGTCAGGAGGTACTTGCGTTGCCGCGGCTCGCGATCGACAAGGACTTCCTCGATGACTACTCAAGGCTTGAGAGGTCAGTGCAAAGCGCCGTCAAGGACACGATCGATAAGTTCGCGGAGCACACCTACGCAGGCCTGCACCTGGAAAAGATCCAGAAGAGCAAGGACGACCGAATCCGGACGATCCGGATCGACCAGCACTGGCGCGGCGTCGTCCTCGCGCCGGACAGCGGCGACACCTACAGCCTGATCAGGGTCCTGCCGCACGACAGGGCGATCGACTACGCGGCCAGCCACAAGTTCACCGTCAACCCGGCGCTCGGCGTCGTCGAGGTCCGCGACGAGACGGCCCTGGAGCAGATTCAGCCAGCGCTTGAAGAGGCCGCAGGGAAGACCGAGACGAAGCTGCTCGCGCACGTCAGAGATGCCGACCTGGCACGCCTCGGCATCGACTCGAACACCATGGTGATCGCCCGCCTGCTATCAACCGAGGCGGAGCTGGCGGCTCTGGAGAAGATGATCCCCGAGGCGCAGTACAACGCGCTGTTCGGACTGGCGTGCGGCCAGACACCCGAGGAGGTCTGGGCAGAAGTTTCGCAGTACGCGCCGAACGAGCCCGTCGACACCGGCAACATCGTCAAGGCCATGGAGCGCACACCGGGCCGCGTGGTCTTCATCGACAGCAACACGGAGCTTCAGCGCATCCTGGAGCATCCGTTCGCGGCCTGGCGGATCTTCCTGCACCCGGCGCAGCGCAAGATTGCCTACGCAGCCCGGTACGCAGGCCCAGTCCAGGTGACCGGTGGCGCGGGAACCGGGAAAACTGTCACCGCACTGCACCGGGCCGCGCACCTCGCCCGCCAGGCCAGCGAGGAACTTTCCGCGGTGGAGGAAGCCCGGTCCGTTCTGCTGACGACTTTTACCCGGAACCTGGCAGAAGCCCTCGAGACCCAGTTCGATCTTCTTGTGGACGCGGACGACGTCCGCCGACGGGTCGAGATCCTCAACGTCGACCGGCTCGCTTACCGCCTTGCCGGGCAATCCCGCGGCACCCGGCCCGCCATCATCGACAACAAGGCCCTGTCGGACCTCTGGGCCACAGCTGCCGCCAAGGCAGGCTTGGCGTTCGCGCCGACATTCCTCGTCCGCGAGTGGGAGCAGGTAATCCTCGCGCAGGATCTGCGAGCAGAGGAGGACTACCTCACCTGTTCGCGCGCCGGCCAGGGCACGCCGCTCGGCAAGGCGCAGCGCCGCCAGGTCTGGCAGCTCGCCCAGCAGGTCGAGTCGGAGCTGAACGCAAGGGGCCAGTCCACGTTCCTGCAGCTCGCCAATGAGGCCGCGCGTTTTCTCCAGGCGTCCGGCCGACCGCCCTACCGGCACGTGATCGTCGACGAGGCGCAGGACCTGCACCCGGCTCAGTGGCGGCTGCTGCGCGCCGCCGTTCCGGCCGGCCCCGACGACATGTTCATCGTCGGTGACGTGCACCAGCGGATCTACGACAACCACGTGTCGCTCGCGAAGGTCGGGATCAACGTCCGCGGACGCAGCCGGCGGCTCACGGTCAACTACCGCACCACCCAGGAGATCCTTGCCCTGGCCGTCCCCACGCTCGGCAAGGCGGCGTTCAGCGGATTGGACGATGAGGCCGACACGCTGACCGGTTACCGCTCTCCGATGCATGGCCGCCGCCCGATGATCCGCGGGGCGATGACTCGTGACGGTGAGCTCGCGGCGCTGGTCGCCCGCATCCGCCACTGGCAGGACGAGGGCATCGAGCCGCACGCCATCGGTGTCGCCGCCCGCGCCGGCTACCTGTTCAAGCAGGCCGCCGCGGCGCTGGCGGCGGCAGGCATCCCGACGGCACCGCTATCCGACAAGTCCGGACAGAACACAGTCCGCATCGGCACCATGCACGGCATGAAGGGCCTGGAGTTCCAGGCGGTCGCCATCATCGGCGTCGCGGACGGGATCGTCCCAGCCCCTGCCGCCGTCACCCCCGCCACAGACGACCCGCTCGCCCACGCTCAGGACCTGCAACGCGAACGCTGCCTGCTGTTCGTCGCCTGCACCCGCGCCCGGGACCATCTCTACCTCTCCTACACCGGCACCCCTAGCCCATTCCTCGCGAGATGGTAATTCAAAAGCGTGCTCAGGCTAGGTGTGGACGGATTCGGGAAGCGAATTGGACAAGTCCCGCCGCATCGAGCGCGTCTATGATGCCGGATGGCGTCATCGGCGGGCGACGCTTGCTTGCTGCGAGGCGCGTGATCGTTTCAAGGACCTCGGCCGGGAATTCCGTGTAGAGGGAGCAGAGGTAGACGTCCGGGTTCACGACCGTGACCCCATGGTTCTTCATGAAGTCACAGTTAAAGTCTTTGTCGTTCCACGTGACCAGCGCTTCAGCCTGCCCTGCCACCGGCGCTCCCGGACTATGACACGCTCCCATTCATCGAGGAGGTCGTCCGTCCACATCACATCGTGAATCCCATCCTCGGTGAGCGCGAGCATGAGATCCATCACGGAAAACGGGAACAGGACGTTCGTGTCGATGAATACTCTGGCCACGAACAGTAAGCATAAGTACGGCAAGCCAGCCGTGGCGGCTATGTCCGCGATCCTGCGCCGTCCCTCCGCTCTGCGCTCACGGCGTGCTTGGAACGCGAGCACGTCTTCAAGCCTTATCCTGCGATGACGACTCTCAGGCAAGAACTTGGACGGTATATCTCCACGTTCGAGGAGCCTGGCCACGAAAGGCCGGGACAGCCCAAGCAGTTCTGCGGCCTCCGCTGGCGAGAGGGTTACTTCAGCGGGAATAGCCATTACCGCGCGTCCGGCTGCCAGGTTGTTCGCTGCACTGACTACTAGCCGCAAAAGGGATTAAGGCAGGCTGATCTCAGTGCCGTCAGCGGTGCGCAGCAGCAACTCCCCGTCCCCAAGGTCCTCTCGCTCGCGCAGCTCGTCAAGAGCCTCATGATCCGCGGGGACCGGATCGATCCGCGTGGCTTGGCCCAGTACACCCGTGCGCGGCATTATCCCTACTGTAACTTAACTGGAATAAGTGTAACCTCCGAACTGGCTCCAGCGCTACGGCAGATGCGATGGTCAATCGTGGCGTGACTTCAACGCGTATCTTGCTGTCGGGTTGGGACGCATATTAGGTCGATATCTTGGCGTCTGACCACACAACCGTCGGCGTAGGATGTCACCCTAAGTCGCCATCGCATGGCAGAGTGGGGCAGACGTGGATGTTTTCCAGGTCCGTGATCGGCTGACCGAGGACTACCGGGAGTTCACCGGGTCCTTCGTCGACATCCACGACAAGGCCATCAAGCAGCATGTCGATGACCGGATG
>JASHPP010000334.1 GCA_030038035.1 Trebonia sp. | reverse complement strand
GCCAGACGATGGGCGTGTTCCCCTTGGTGAACATGCCCATCGAGATCACCTTCACGTCGTATGCCGACGGCGGCATGATCATGTTCTCGACAGGGGTGGGACGGCCGGTGACGCCGAGCATGCGCGGTACTGAATGTCCGTAAATGTCGGCGTCGATGACGCCGACCTTGTGACCGGCCGCGGCCATGGCCGCCGCCAGGTTCACGGTGACCGAGGACTTGCCGACGCCGCCCTTGCCGCTGGCGACCGCGTACACGGTGGTGAGCGATGAGGGCTGGGCGAACGGGATCACCGGTTCCTCCCGCCCGCCGCGCAGCTGGCCCTGCAACGCCTTCCGCTGTTCCTCGCTCATCACGTCGAGTTCGACGCGGACGCCGGAGACGCCGGGCAGCGCCGACACCGCGTCCGTAACGCGGGACGTGATGGTGTCGCGCATCGGGCAGCCGGCCACGGTCAGGTACACGCCCACCCGGACGACCCCGTCGGCTGCGACCGCGACGGACTTGACCATGCCGAGCTCGGTGATCGGGCGGCCGATCTCTGGGTCCTTGACGCCGGCTAGCGCGGTCGTCACCTGCTCGGTCGTGGGCAGCGGGGAGTTCATGTCTTCATGCTACGTGCCGGTGACGCGCGCGATGGCGCGTCCCCGGCACGCGGGCAGGCCGTGAGCTCCCAGGACGCCTGGGCGGATGGCGCCAGATGGCGCGCGCGCCACACGACACCAAGTGCCGGGTTCCCTGTGCTGCTCGGTTCGATCTGCTGAACTGTGAAGCCCTCACGCTCATAAAAGGTGCCTGCGCGCTCGTTGGCCACGAAATGCTCGATGTACAGCCGGTCAACGTTGGCGGGCAGCTGCCTGGCGAGTGCATCGATCAGCTGTGGACCCAGCCCGCGGCTGCGATGCTGGGGGTGGACGTAGAGCTTGTAGACCACGTGGTCGGCTCCCCTGCGACCGCGCTGCCCAACGCCGACAAGCTGCCCGTCGGCCTCGGCGATCACCACTAGGCTCTCGGCGACGGCTGCGCCGATGTGCGTGTCGTTCCACCACCTGCGGACTTGCTCATCGGCCGCCGCAGCGCCGATCAGCGGCGCGTAGTGTGGCCGAATGTGCGCCTCGCCGAACCGGCAGATGGCCACGACATCGTCGTTTCTAGCATCCCGCACGACCGGTGCGGCGCTCGACACCATCGCATGCTCCCCAGCGGGCACATCGGACCTCACTCCCACAGTACCGCTCGGTCCGCCGTTGCCGGGTGAATGTGACATTCAGCCGGCTATAGCCGGCTCTATGCAACATTCATCCGCTGCCGACCGGGCCAGTTCAGCCAGAACGGTAGGGTGGCGCGGTGGACAGTGCGTACCGGGCGCGCAGGACGTGCCTGTCGGTGCCGGCCAGCAGCGAGCGATTCCTCGCCAGGGCACGGGACCTGGCCGCCGACGAGGTGATGCTTGACCTGGAGGACTCGGTCGCGCCAGGCGCCAAGGACGATGCGCGCGCGCTCGCGGTCCGGGCGCTGCGGGAAGGCGGCTGGCAAGGTCGCCTGGTCGCGGTCCGGGTGAACGGCGTCACGACCCCGTGGGCCTATCGGGACGTGATCGCCGTGGTCGAGGGCGCCCCCGGCGCCGTCGGCTCCCTCGTCTTGCCGAAGGTCAGCTCGCCCGCCGCGGTCACCTGGCTCGACCTGCTGCTCGGCCAGGCGGAGCAGGCGGCCGGCCTCGCGCCGGGCGGGATCGGCATCCAGGCGCAGATCGAGGACGCCGCCGGGCTGGCGGCGGCCGAGGCGGTCGCCGCCGCGTCGCCGCGGCTCGTGTCGCTTGTCTTCGGCCCCGCGGACTTCACGGCCAGCGTCGGGATGCGCTCGCTGACCGTGGGCGGCCAGCCGGAAGGCTACCCGTTCGACGCGCACCACTACCCGCTCATGCGGATTCTGGTCGCCGCGCGGGCGGTCGGCCTGCAGGCGATAGACGGGCCCTACGCGCGGATTCAGGACGCCGACGGGCTGCGGGCGGCGGCGGGCAGCGCGGCCGCGCTTGGCTACGACGGCAAGTGGGTGCTGCACCCGGCGCAGATAGACGTGGTGAACGAGGCCTTCACCCCGCCGGCCGCCGACTACGCGCGCGCGGTGCGGATCCTGGCCGCCTACGACCGCGCGACCTCGGCCGACCGGCGCGGCGCGGTCATGCTCGACGGCGAGATGATCGACGAGGCGTCCCGCAAGATCGCGCTGATGATCGCCGCCAAGGGCGAAGCCGCCGGCCTGCCCCGCCCAGGTACTTAGCCCGCGCCGCCCACCACGCCCCAGGACCGCAGGGCCGCGAGCAGCCCGTCGGCCAGCGGAAGGCCGTCCAGGTCCGCGGGGGCTGCCCACATCGCGTCGTCGGCGTCATCCCCGGGGACGAGCATCCCCCCGGTCACCTCCGCCGCGTAGTCGCGGATGTCGAATTCGCCGCCGGCCGCGCCCGCCGGGCGGCGCACCCGCCCGATCAGCCGGCCGGGCACCACGGCCAGCCCGGTCTCCTCGCGGATCTCGCGGACCAGTGCGGCGGCGTCCGACTCGCCCGCCTCGACCCGCCCGCCCGGTATCGACCACAGCCCCTTACCCGGCTCGTGCCCGCGCTTTATCAGCAGCAGCCGCCCCGCTTGGTCCGTGATGACGGCGCCGACGCAATCGGTCACGTGTGTGGTCATGACGCTAAGGGTAGATATGCGCCTAGCGTGGTGGGGAGAGCGGTGTGCCCGCGTTGCGGCAGTCCAGCGCATGCGCCGACGGCTTGGTCGAGTGCATGGCGCTGTGACGTGCACGGGGACATCGACCCCCTGACGGTGCGCAGGCCGACGCGCGACGGGCTTGACAGCCTGCTCAAGAACGCGAGGGTCGCGGTCCTGGTGCCGTGGCCGCTGCCGCAGGGCTGGCTGGTCAGCGGTTTCGCCGGGGCGGGCGACGAACGCAGCGGCGCCAGGGGCTTCGCCGTCGCGCTGTCCGGCCCGAACCCGCTCGGCGGCCCCGCCGACCTGCTCGTCGTCGCCGAAGAGCCCGGCGTGGGCCTCGGCGCTGGCCTGGCCGGCCTGCCCGGACCGGACCCGGGGGACGGCTTCGCGACCGGCCAGCCGTACGCCACCGTCCGGGTGGCCAACCATGAGGCCCCGCTGTGGCACGTCGAATCCGGCGACGCCGCCGTGTTCGCCGGCGAGGTGGCGGGCAGCTGGCTGTGGGTGCTGCTCTGGCCGGACACCGCCGGGGTGATGCTGCTCGAGCCGCTGCAGCTGCGCGACCTCCGGCACCCCGAACAGGACCTGGACCTGCCGTTCGGCGCGCTGTCCCCGCGGCTGCCCGGCTGACGCGGGCGCGCCCCGCGCGGATCCGGCTTGTACGATGTCCGCCGTGCGCATCGACCTGCACGTCCACAGCAGCGCCTCGGACGGCACCGACCCGCCGGCCGAGGTGGTCCGCCGTGCGGCGGCGGCGCACCTGGACGTGGTGGCGCTCACCGACCACGACACCACCGGCGGCCTCGCGCAGGCCATCGGGGCGCTCCCGCCCGGCCTGACCCTGATCCCCGGCGCCGAGTTGTCGTGTCTGCTCGACGGCCGCGGCATGCACATGCTCGCGTACCTGTTCGACCCTGACGACACCGCGCTCGGCGCGGAGATGGAGCTCGTCAGGGACGACAGGATCCACCGCGCCATCGCGATGGTCGGCAAGCTCAGGGAGCTCGGCGCCCCCGTCACGTGGGAGCAGGTCACCGCGATCGCGGACGGCGCGGTCGTCGGCAGGCCGCACATCGCCCGCGCCCTGGCCGAGGCCGGCGTGGTCGCCACGCCGGCCGGGGCCTTCACCGCCGACTGGATCGCCGACGGCGGCCGCGCCCACGTCGGCCGGTACGCCCCCGCTCCTGAGCGGGCGATCACGCTGGTCCGCGCCGCCGGCGGGGTGCCCGTGCTCGCCCACCCCCGCTCGCCCGGCTACGAGATACCGGACGAGGTCATCGCCGGGCTGGCCGCCGTAGGCCTCGCTGGCCTGGAGGTCTTCCATCCCGACCACGATGATTCCGAACGATCCCGGCTTGCTGCCCTGGCCAGCCGCCTCGGCCTGCTCGCGACGGGCGGCAGCGACGACCATGGCTCGTTCAGGGACAGCGGACTCGGCCGCGACACCACGCCCCCGGCAGACTACGAGCGCCTGATCGGCATGGCCACCGCCGTCCGGCCGGTGCGGACGGAGCCGCGGTGAAGTTCTTCTGGGAGGCGTTCGTCACGCTCTTCGTGATCATCGATCCGCCGGGCATCGTCCCGGTGTTCCTCGGGCTGACCCGGGGGCGGCCGGCGCGCACGCGGCGGAAGCTGGCGCTGCAGGCGTCGGTGGTGGCGTTCGGCGTGATCGTGGCGTTCGCGCTGTTCGGACGCACCATCCTCGCCTATACCCAGGTCGGGCTGCCCGCGCTCGAAGGCGCCGGCGGGCTGCTCCTGCTGCTGGTCTCGCTGGAGCTGCTGACCGGCCACGCGGAGGAGCCCACCTCGGCGCAGCGCGCCAGGGCCAACGTGGCGTTCGTGCCGCTCGGCACGCCGCTGCTGGCCGGCCCGGGCGCGATCGTGGCGACGATGCTGTACGTGCAGCGGGTAGCGAGCGTGCTCGACGGGCTCGCGCTGGCGCTGGCGATCATCGCGGTGGCCGTGTCCGCCTGGCTGGTGATGCGCTTCGCCGAGGTAATCCACCGGGTGCTCACCGACAATGGCGTGGAGTTGCTCACCCGCATCGCCGGCCTGCTGCTGTCCGCGATCGCGATCCAGCTTGTCGCCCAGTCCGCGATAGCCTTCGCCGCGCAGGCATTACCCGGGGGGCGACCCCCGGAGCTCCCGGCTGCGCCTTAACGGCGCACTTGCCGCGGGGGAGGCTGCGGCACGTATGGCTCTTGGGTGGGCGCGCTTTGTTGTCCGGCATACGGGCTAAAGTGTCGCCAAACAATTCGGGTCAGCGCGAGGCGCGAAGGGTGCGGCTGATGGAAGCTCGGATCGAGCGGGTCTGGTCAGGGGGATATGGGGGGACGGACGCTCCCGCCATGAGCGGGGGGACCTCGGGGAGTCGCTCGCCCGAGCTGACAGAGCAGAACGCCTGGGTCATCGGCGATGACGAGGAGGTCATCGTCATCGACCCCGGCGAGGACGCCGCCGGCGTGCTGGAGATGGTCGCCGGGCGCGAGATACTCGCGGTGATCTGCACGCACGGG
>JASHPP010000333.1 GCA_030038035.1 Trebonia sp. | reverse complement strand
ATCGTGCTGCTGCCGCAGTCGTTCTTCCCCGCGGGCTTCAGCCTGTCGTCGGCCGGCGCGGTCACCTCGGGCGGCAGCCTGACCTCCTCCCCGGCGCAGTACGACCTGGCGACGCTGTCCTGCGCCAACTTCGTCAACAACCTGGGCAGCCCGGGGTTCGGCGAGACCGGCATGGCGGCCGAGACCTATGTGAGCGGAGAACAGGCGTATGACCAGGTGATCTACCAGTTTTCCAGCCCAGCCGAGGCGTCCGCCTTCGTCACGGGGGTCAGGGCGCTCGCCGGCCGGTGCGCCGGCTTCACCGCGACGGAGAACGGCACCCTCGGCACGTTCTCGCTGACGGCCGCTTCCGCGCCGGCGGTGGGCGGGCACCCGTCGCTGTCGCTGGTGCAGAAGGGGACGATCAGCGGGTCTTCTGTCACGCTGGACACGCTGCTGACCGCCAGCGGCGTGGACGTGTTCATCGGCGCCGGGGTCGGCTTCGGAGTCGGCGCCCCCGCCAGCCCGGCCCCGGCGGACATCGTCTACAACCTGATGACGCGCCAGCAGGCGGCGGCGGTGCTCGGGTAGCCCAAGCGCCCTAGGCGCGGCGGAACACGTAGACGTCGTCGCGCTCGAAGATCTCCACGTAGCGGCCGCTCCCGTAGAGCTGGGTGATGAAGTCGGGCACGTTCTTGGGTTCGGGGTTGTAGCCGCTGTTCTGGCCGTCGAACACGATGTACTGGGTGAGCGGGTTGCCTGCGTTGCCGATCCAGAACGTGTCGGTGCGGGCGGCGAGCGGGGCGAGCAGGTCGAGCGTGGTCACCACGGTGGCACCGTCGGGGACCTGTGCCATCGCCGCGTCGGCGGCCACCACGTGCGGGCTGATCTGGTACGTCGAGCTTTGCCAGAGGTTGCTGAGCGGGAACTGGAAGGCGAGCGCGGCGGCCACGGCAACGATCATCGGCGCGCCGTGCCTGGCCGCGCCGACCCGGAACGAGGCAGTCCGCGCGCTCAGCGAACGCATCCCCGCGCCGCCGGCTGGATCGGGCAGCGCCCGCCAGCGGGCCATCGCTTCGACGGCGGCGATGAACAGCACGGGCATCACGGTGGCGTTGTAGTGCCAGCTGGTGCCCCAGAAGGCGCTGTTGGTCGAGACGAACCGCAGCGCGAGGCTCGGCAGCGCGACCAGCGCGACCGGCGAGCCAAGCGCGACGAACGCGGTCGGCAACAGCAGCAGGACGACCGTCTGCAGCTTGGTCGGCCAGGCGTGGAACAGCTGGCCGACGAGGCCGGCCACCGAGAACGGCGCCCCCGAGCCGACCACGCCGCCGTCGCTCCAGTACAGGTAGCGGTGCTCGGCGTTGAAGTGCGGGATGATCACGGTGATCGCGAGCAGGGACCAGGCCAGGCCCCACACGACCAGGAAGATGCCGCCGGGGACGCTGCCCCGCAGGCTGCCCAGGCCCAGGCCTAGGCGCCGGCCCCGGCCCCGGCCAGCGCCGGCGGCGCCGTCCCGCCGCGCCGCCGCGACGATCATGAGCAGGCCGATGGCGGCGACGGTGAAGCCCTGGTCCTCCTTGACGAAGACCAGCGGCAGCGCCCACGCCACCGCCGCCCGTGTCCGCCCGCGGACCAGGGCGGACAGCGAGAACGCCAGCAGCGGGACCGCGATGGCGATCTCGTGGAAGTCGAAGTCGACCATCTGCTGCAGGCCCCAGGAGAACCCGTAGGCCGCGCCGACCGCCCGCCCCGCGCCCCTGCCGAGCTTGCCGGTCGCCGCCGCCGTCACCGGGAACACCGACACCGCGGTCAGCAGCGCCTGCGCGACCAGCAGGGTCGCCGGGGTCGGGAACAGGCGGAAGAACGGCGCGAGCAGCGCCACGGCGACCTGGAAGTGGTCGCCGAGCAGGTTGAACCCAGGGCCGCGCACGTCCACGATGGGCGCCTGCAGGTGCGCGAGCTGCTTGACGTACTCGGTGTAGATGGCCAGGTCCCACGACGAGGGGTTGAGCTGGAACAGGCGGAACAGGGAGATCGTCGCGTACGCGCCGAACACCGCCAGGACGATCGCCCAGGTCACGGGGTCGCGGTAGGGGCCGCGCGGCGCGGCGGCAGAGGCCGGTGCGCCCGCCCCAGCCTGGACGTCGGCCACACCGGCCTGGGGACGTCGCTCCTCAAGCATCGGTAGTAGCGTATCGGCTCCGGCGCCATGCGGCCGGGCCGCGAAGCATTCGTCACACGAGCAGCAGCGTCGCGAACCGCCGGCCCGCTACCGACAGCCCCGCGGCGCCCAGCGCCGCGAGGTAGGCGGCCCGCCAGAGCAAGTCGGGCCCGGGCACGCCGAGCACCAGGTCGCGCAGGATCACGACCCCCTGGTAGAGCGGGGTCCACTCGACGATGACCTCGATGACGTGCGGATATACCGTCAGTGGATAGAACGTGCCGGAGAACAGGAACAGCGGTACCGCGACAAGCATCACGTAGTCGAAGTCCTGCCAGGTGGTCATGTACGTGGTCAGCGTCACCCCGACCGCGGCGGTCGCGAAGCTGACCAGGGCCGCGCCGGGCAGCGCGAGCACCGCCCACGGTGAGGCGATCAGCCCCATCGACGCCATCACGATCAGGAACGGCACCGAGTACAAGATGCCGCGGAACACCGCCCAGCCGATCTCGGACAGCGCCACGTCCTGCGCGCCGAGCGGCGTCGCGAGCACGCAGTCGTAGAGCTTGTCGAACTTCAGCCGGCCGTACACGTTGAACGTCGAGTCGTTCAGCGCCCCGTTCAGCGCGGAGACGGCGAGCAGCCCGGGCGCCACGAACTCCCGGTACGGCACCGGATGCCCGGCCGGGCCCGGCACGGTGCCGATCAGCCCGCCGATCCCGACCCCCACAGAGAACAGGTAAAACAGCGGCTCGGCGGCCCCGGAGGCTATCACCAGCCACATGCGGCTGTAGAGCCGCGCGTGCCGCGCCATCAGCCGGACCCCCAGCGCGCCAGGGATTACGGCGGGTACGGAACGGGCCGTGGCGACTCTAGACATACAGCCGCCTGCGGAAGGTACGGGCGCCGAGCCACAGGCCGATGGCCGCCATCGCGGCCAGGTAGCCGAGGTGGATCGCGGCCGAGCCCGCGGTGACGTCGCCGAGGCTGAGCGACCGGCACAGGGCCACGCCGTGCCAGAGCGGGGTGACGTAGGCGACCGGGCGGAGCCAGCCGGGGAGCCGGCTGATGGGGAAGAACGTGCCGGAGAACAGCATCAGCGGCACCGAGCCGAACCGGAACAGGTAGTTCAGCGAGATCTGCGTGTCCAGGGTGACCGCCCAGGCCGCGACCGGCGTGGCGAACGCGACGCCGAGCAGCACCGCGGCCGGCAACAGCAGGATCGCCCACGCCGACTTGATCAGGCCGAAGCCGGCCATCAACGCCACGAAGACCGCCGAGTTCATCGCGATCCGCATCGTGATGAACAACAGGTGGCCGCGGAAGATGTCGGCCGGGCGGAGCATCGTGGCGCGGGCGGCGAGGTAGATCTTGTTCCAGTGGATGCCGCCGTAGACGGGAAACGCCGCGTTCGTCATCCCCGTGTTCATCGCCTGGAAGCCGAGCACCGCGGGGGCGACGTACACGACGTAGGGCACGCCGCCGATCGCCGCCGTGCCGTTCTTGTCGACCAGCGAGCCGAGGCCGTAGCCCATCGCGCCGAGGTAGAACAGCGGGCCGCCGACGGACGACCAGACCGAGGAGCGCCAGGTCCTGCGGTACATCACGAGCCAGGCGCGCAGCGCCCGGACAGACATCGAGAGTGACAGGCCCATCAGTCGATCAGGGTCCGGCCGGTCAGGTGCAGGAAGACGTCCTCGAGGGTGGACCTGCGGACGAGTTCGGTGAGCGGCTCGATGCCCGCCTCGCGGATCTGGGCCTGCGCCCGCTCGCCATCGGCCACGTAGAGCAGCAGCCGGTCGGCAGTCACCACGGTCCGTTCTGGATAAAAGCCTTTGATCTTCTCCACCGCCTGCTCGTGCATGGCGGGATCGAACCGCAGCTCGAGCACTTCCGCGGTCGAGTACCGCCCGATGAGTTCGCGGGGGGTGCCCTCGGCGACGATCGTCGCGTGGTCCATCACGACGAGGCGGTCGCAGAGCTGCTCGGCCTCGTCCATGTAGTGCGTGGTGAGGATGAGCGTCACGCCGCGCTGCTTGAGCCGGTACAGCCGATCCCACACCACGTGCCTGGCCTGCGGGTCGAGGCCGGTGGTCGGCTCGTCGAGGATGAGGATCTCGGGGTCGTTGATGAGGCTCCTCGCGATCGTCAGGCGGCGTTTCATGCCGCCGGACAGCGGCTCCACCATGTCGCCGGCGCGGTCGGTGAGCTGGACGAAGTCCAGGAGCTGATCGGTCCGCTCCCTGATGACCGCGCGCGGCAGGCCGAAGTAGCGGCCGTAGACGAGCAGGTTCTCCCTGACGGTCAGCTCGACGTCCAGCGTGTCTTCCTGCGGCACCACGCCGAGGCGGGCCCTGATCGCGGTACCGTCCCGGACCGGGTCGGCACCCAGAATGGTAAGCTCACCTTCTGTCGGCGGGGAGACACAGCCGATCATCCGCATCGTGGATGATTTCCCGGCGCCGTTCGGCCCGAGAAATCCGAACGCTTCGCCCTGGTACAGGTCGAAGTCGATTCCGTCCACTGCGGTGAAGCTGCCGAACCGCTTAGTAAGGCCTCGGGCGCGGACTAGTACCTCGGGCACCCGAAGGAGAATACCCGGCACCGCAACGGATTCCGAACGGTTTTCGGCCATGGCCGCCGGGCAGCTGGAGAGGAAAGGTAAGGTACGAGACGTCGGCTACCGCGGGGAGCGCGGGGCGCGATGGGACACGCGAGAGGATAAGCCAGTTGAGTCTGATCCGCGACTATTACCTCCGGTTTCAGGTGCTGGTGCATGAGGTCGCGAAGTTCGGCGTCGTGGGCGCCGTAGGCTTCGTGGTCCAGCTCGGGGTTCAGAACGCGCTGTACCCGCGGCTACTCGGGCCGACGACCGCGCTCGTGATCGCGTACGCCGTGGCGACCGTCGTCACGTTCGTCGGCAACAGGCACTGGGCGTTCAAGCACCGCAAGGGCAAGGGCTTCGGCCAGGAGGGCGTGCTCTTCGTCGTGCTGAACGTGGTCGGGATCTTCATCCAGATCGGCATCGTCGACTTCGTGGTGTACGGACTGCACATGCGGGACACGCTCCCGTACAACCTGGCCACGATCGTCGGGATCGGGATCGGGACGCTGTTCCGGCTGGTCACCTACCGCAAGTACGTCTTCCTCGCGCAGCCGCCCGCGGACACTCCTGAGCAGCTCGAGCCGGAGACGTCCGGCCGCTAGCAGCCGGCGTCGTCGCGGGGCACGATCCCGAGCGGCGTGTTGAGTACGGCCGTGCCCTGAGTTTTCGTGAGATATCCCACAGCGACCATTCGCGCGATCACGTGCGCGAGCCGCGCGTGCGCCTGCGCGGGGAACGCGATCGGGTCGTCCTCGCTCGGCGCGTTCACCACGCCGGCCAGCATCGCGCCCTGCACCACGGTCAGCTTGGACGCGGGGTGGCCGAAGTACCCGCAGCTCGCCGCCTCAAGGCCGTAATACCCGTGGCCGTAGTAGGCGACCTCGGCGTACAGGCGCAGGATTTCGGCCTTGCTGTAGGCGTAGTTGAGCTTGATGGCGAGCGCGACCTGCGTGAGCTCGGCCGTGACGCCGGACTGGCCTGGCGTGTAGAGCAGCTTCGCCAGCTGCTGCTCGATCGTCGCGCCGCCCTGGTCCTGGCTGCCGGTGAGCTTCCCCTCGATGACGCGGCCCACGGCGAGCGGGTCGATGCCCGGCTCGGAGTAGAAGCGGTGGTCTTCTGTCGCGACGAGGGGGCGGGCGAAGTTCGCGGGGACCGGCGGTCCGGGGTACGCGATGCCGTGCTGTCTGGCCTGCTCCGCCGCCAGCTTGGTGGCATCACTCGCCGATGGGGTCGCGAGCAGCAGGGTGGCCGCCGCCGCCGCGAGGATGGCGAGGAGCGCGGCGAGCGTGATGGCGGCGCGCTTGAGGTAGCGTCGCGTGCGGCTTCTTGGGGGCCTTTTCTGAGGAAGCGGGCGCGTGTGCCCCGGCACGTCGTCGGCCGTGGCGTCCTGCGGCACGCGCCAGCCCAAACTGAGCCTCCCTCCACGCGGCAACGCGCCGCTTGTCGATCGCCAATCGCCGCGCCGCGGTTGTCCGCTGCTCGATGGTAGCCGCAGCCGGTGACCGGTTCCTGAAGCCGCGACCTCGGTGAGCTGCGCAGCCGCGGCGGGCACGCGGTTCTCCGTTTCCCGATCGTGGTCCGGGTGCGCTAGGGTAGGTGCGCCGGCCGGGTTTGCGGGCGGCACCGGGACGTGGCCTAGTTTGGTAGGGCGTTTGACTGGGGGTCAAAAGATCGTGGGTTCAAATCCCGCCGTCCCGACCGGTTGTTGCGATTTATCGAACGTAAGCCCGGAATGTCGGTATCCGACGTTACGGTGCGGGTATGAGTAGGCCTTCTGCTCTCGACCACACCTGGACCGACGGGCAACTTGCAGACGCCGTACAGGTGTCCAGCAACTGGCGCGGCGTGCTGCGCGAGTTGGGCTTGAACACAACGTCGGCCGGCACGATCCGGATCGTGCGTCGTCAGGTGGTTCAGCTTGGACTCGACACATCGCACTTCCGGGGAAAACGCAGATGGTCGGATGCTCAGCTCAAGCAGGCGACATCCGAATCCCAGTCCTGGGATGAGGTGCTGTCTCTTCTTGGTCTGTCGGCCAACGGCGGCGGCATGCGGACGCACGTCCGGAGCCACGCGATCCGTCTGGGCCTGGACTACAGCCACCTCGAGGCTATCCCCGTGGTGCCTGAACCTCGCATGTTCACGACGGACCTCAGGCACCTGCGGGACGCTGGTGCGTGCATCGCCGCATCGTGGTTCACGCTGTGCGGCTGCAGCGTCCTGTTCCCGATCGAGCCCGCTGCCTACGACCTCGTCGTAGGGAGGGCAGACGGACTGAGCAGAGTCCAGGTCAAGACAACGACGTACTACGGCAAAGACGGCTGGCTGGCTGCTATCGGCAGGCGGCCGTATTCGATCCGCAAGGACGCGCCCCTCATGCCGTACGATCCCGATGTCATCGACTATTTCCTCATCATCGATGGCGACCTGAATATTTACCTGATCCCCAGCCGGGTTATCGCTGGGCGGGTGCAAGTCCTGCTTCGGACATATAAGAAGTACATCGTCGGGAACGCGGGCGGACTGCTTGGAGCTAGCGAATCGGGGCCGGATCCGCAGCTTGGCGCGCGAGCCTCGGCGTGAGCGGGTTTGACAGGGACCTGAGACGATCGCGGGTGGCGCGTTCGGAACGACGGAAGGGCTGACGATGGCTGATGTCGAGGAGTGGCTTGCGGAGGTCGCCGGCACGCTGGATATCGCGCTCGATGACACGCTTCCCGAGGCCACGCAGGCCGCGCTGCTCGAGCTGACCGGCGACATCGCGCACAGCGTGGTGCGGCTGGCGGTGCCGCTCAGCAGCTACCTCATCGGCGTCGCGGTCGGCCGCGGCGCGGCGCCGCCGGACGCGATCGCGGCCGTCGGCGCCCTGCTGTCCCAGCCCGGCTCCGGGGACGACTAGCGCCGGTGCGGGTGTGGCGCCAGCGACGGGTGTGTGAGCAGGCGCGATGTGTAAAACGTGACGCCCGGTGGAATGAGACTCCCCGTAACTGATCCAGATGGGGGGAGATCAGTGCCTACCACAGCTGCGGCGAACAAGCCCGCGACCGCGGCCGCGAAGGCGAAGACCGATAGCGGCAAGCCGAAGGCAGCGGCCGCCAAGCTTCAGGCAGAAGCCGCCGGGTCGAAGAAGGCCAAGGCGGGCGACGCCGCGAAGCCGAAGGACAAGGCCGGCAAGACGGCCAGGGCGAAGGCCGAGCCTGCCAAGCGGAAGTCCGAGCCGGCCAGTGCGAAGCCGGCGGCGGAGACAGCCGCGAACGGCGTCACGCCGGCCGAGACGGCGGTGGCGCCGGCCACCGCGCCCGCGACCGACGTCCTCACCCGCCTCGTTCGCTGACTGGGCCGTTGGCCGGGCAGCCAGGCGGTTTCCCTGGCGTCCCGGGAGTCACGCAAGTGCCACTTTGGACACTTTGTGCATGGACAAATCGGGCATTCCGGGCGCCAAATGGTCACAGAGTGTGCAAAGTCGCACGCCAGGGGCCCCTGTGGCCAAAGGGGCGGCGACGGAGGGGCCGCGACAGGGGCGGCGGGCAGAGCCGGCCGGCGGGGGCAGGACAAGCGGCGCGGGCAGAATGGGGGGCGCGGTGGTGTTGGATAGGGGTATGGCTGTCGACGGTGAATACCTGCCAAGCCCCGCCGCGTGGGTTCGGGACCAGGTCGAGGAGTACGAAGGCTCGGGCGGCACGAGCGGCACGACGCTGCGCGACACCGGGCTGCCCGTGGTGATCGTCACGAACCGGGGCGCGAAGACCGGCGCGGTGCGCAAGACGCCGGTGATGCGCGTGGAGCACGACGGCAGCTATGCCGTCGTGGCGTCCAAGGGCGGCGCCCCGCAGCACCCGCTCTGGTACTACAACCTGCGCGCGAACCCGCACGTCGAACTGCAGGACGGCGCGGACAAGTGGGAGATGACCGCGCGCGAGCTGTCCGGCGATGAGCGGGCGCGGTGGTGGGAACGCGCCGTGGCCGCCTACCCGCCCTACGCCGAGTACCAGCAGCGGACCTCGCGGCTCATTCCCGTGTTCGTGCTCGAGCAGGCCGGCTAGTCGGTCCGCGCCTCATCGAGGGCAAGCGCGACCTGCCGTTCGTGCTCGCGGCGCAGCCAGTCCGCCGCCAGGCGCGGGTCGGCGACGTCCCGGCCGGCCTCAACCGCGTCCAGGTAGGCAAAGTCCGCGGCGACCCGCCGCCGGAACTCCGCCGCGTCGCCGACGTGGCCGTGGCCGGGCACGACGACCCGGACGCCGGGCAGGGCGGCCAGCGCGCCAAGACCCGCCCGGTAGCCGCCGAACGGGTCGGCCGCGCCGTTGTCGAGCAGCGGTATCTCGATGTCGGAGCACATGTCACCGGCGACGAGCACGCCCGTCTCCGGCAGGAACAGCGCGCCGTGCCCTGGCGCGTGCGCCTCGTGCGCCACCACGACCGCCCGCGGCCCGTCCCAGGCGATCTCGGCTCCGAGCAGCGGCTCCAGCCGCGCGAACAACGTCAGGTCGTGTCCGGGCGCC
>JASHPP010000332.1 GCA_030038035.1 Trebonia sp. | reverse complement strand
CGGGAGAACACGCCGTTCGCCGGCCGGATCGCCCACGGCGCCCTGGTCTTCGCGGTCTCGCAGGGGCTCGCGACCCCTGTCATCGACGACATCGCGGTCATCGCCTTCCTGGGTTTCGAGCGCACCCTGGCCGGCCCCGTGTACCCGGGCGACACGATCACCGCGCGCTGGACCGTCTCCCAGGTTCGCCGGTCGCGGTCCAAACCGGACCGCGGCATCGCCTGCCTGGACGTCGCCGTCGTCAACCAGGACGGGACCATCGTGCAAAAAGGCGCCGACACCTACCTCGCGGCCGCCAGGCCGGCACCGCCGTTCGGCTGAACAATAAAATTATCCCGAACGGACAGTGCCGGCTCTTCATCGCGTCAGCCCCGCTGCGGCCGCATGGCATCGCCGGGTCGTGCTGCCCGTCAGCGGCTTCGGCTGCGCCGGCAGAGCAGCCAGTAGACCAGCGCGGCGGGGGGATGGACGCACGCCAGGACGCACAGCAGGCGCGGGTTCAGGGCCATGCCGGCGCGTGGCGGCCGATCCCGGGCGGCGGGCAGGTCGGCGGTGAGATCGCGTAGCTCGGCGCGGGTCTGCGCTTCGCAGGCGGCGCCGGCCCGTTCCTCGAGTTCGGCCTGGGTCAGCCGGCCGTCGCCGAAGCCGCGCCGCAGCAGGGCCACGGTCTGGCCTCGTTCGGCGTCGGAGGCGCGGACGGCCAGGCCAGCGTGCCGTGCGGCGGGATCGTTCATGCTGGGCTCCTTGCCACGGGCTCGGCCTCCGGGCGGTCTTGCAGGTCAACGAGCGCCAGCACCACCCGGGTCGGTGTTCCGTCCGCGCCCGGGTCGGCGAATCGGGTGGCGAGTCGCTCGATGTGGTCGCGCAGCTCGGCCAGCGCCTGATCGGTGAGGCGGAGCGTGCCACGGTGCAGCTGGACCTCCCGGCGGCCGCCCGTCCGCCTGGCCTGGTAGGCGATCGTGATGTCCAGCGCGGTGGCCTGCAGCATCGATCCGAGGAACGCCGCTTCTTCTTCCGGGGTGGCGTCGTCGCCGGGCGGCTCGGTCTCGGCGGGCGCGTAAATCCGCTCGGCCTTGCCGCGGGCCAGCCGCCGGTAGCCGGCCACCTCGATCAGCCCGGCCTGCTCCAGCTGGCCGAGGTGATAGTACAGGCGGTCGGCGGGCAGCCCGGCGCAGTCGGCCAGCTGCCGCGCCGACCGGGGCGCTTCGGCCAGCCATTCCCATAGCCGGATCCGCAGCGGGTCGGCCAGCGCCTGGTGCACCCCATGCCAAGACTTCCGCGGCGCTCTTGCCCCGGGCACGCTCCCCGGCTCTTCCGGCTGCGCTGGACTATCCTCCATACATTGGAAATTATTACAACTAATCGTGCCGGTCTACCCACCGTGCCGCTGGGAGACCGGCGGCCGTGGCTGCGCCCGCTGGCAGACGCTGGCGCGGCACGGGAACCACGGGTCCGTTCGGAAGAAGTTCCCCAGGAAGCGGTGACGGGCCGCCAGCTCTTGCCGTGCCGGAAGCCGGTGCGGGCGGCACCTGAGAACAGCCGGCCGCCGGGGCCGCCCCGCTCACCGACCGCCGCGCACCAGGCGGGCGACAGGCAGCTGACGGCGTTGAAGGCGCTGCCGCCGCCTGTGGGCAGGGCGGGCACGCGCCGTGCTCCGGGACCGGCCGTGCTGGCCGCCGTTCGCGCCGGAGATGCCGGCGCATCGGCTTACCGACAATCACGTGGCTGGCGTCGGCCCAGCCGACGGGCCGACAGTGTGCCGTCCCGGAACCGTTTCTAGCCTGATTGACAGCCGGTCGTTAATCGCCATATTCTCGGCACAGGCTTTTTAGCCGGGTATTTCCTCGGCATCATCCGGATACAAAGCGGCTGGTGGGGGCGCGTTGAATTCCATTGCAGCGAGAAATTGCATGACAAACTGATCACCTGGAGGGCCAGGTTTCATGGTGGATTCAGTCGGCGGCGCTGCGGAGGTCGGCCAGGGCCGCTGGGCCGTGCCCGGGTATACCGAGGTGCGGTCGCTGGGCGGGGGCGGGTTCGGTGAGGTGGTGCTGGCCACCCACGACGCCTCGGGTACGGCGGTGGCGGTCAAGTACCTGCGTCCGGGCCTGCTGGCCGATCCGGGGCAGGCGGCCATGTTCCGGGCGGAGGCGGCGACGCTGGCCGGGCTGGTCAGCCCGTATGTGGTGCGGCTGTATGAGTACGTGGAGGGCCCGGCGGGGGCGGCGATCGTGATGGAGCTGGTGGAGGGGGTGACGCTGGCCGCGATCCTGGAGCGGGAGGGTAAGACGTCGCCGGAGGCGGCGCTGGCGGTGCTGTCGGGGTCGCTGCTGGGGCTGGGGGCGGCGCATGCCCGCGGGGTGGTGCACCGTGATTACAAGCCGGCGAACGTGCTGGTGGACGGGCGGGGGGCGAGCAAGCTGACCGATTTCGGGATCGCGGCGCTGGCCGGGGACCGGGCGGCGCCGGCCGGGACGCTGGTGTACATGCCGCCCGAGCAGTTCCGGGGCGCCCCGGCCAGCCCGGCCGGCGACGTGTACGCGGCGACCGTGACGTTCTACCAGTGCCTGGCCGGGCGGGTGCCGTTCGACGGGGCGACCGCGGCCGAGCTGTATGAGCTGCACCGGTCGGCGCCGGTGCCGATGGGCCCGGTGCCGGCGGCGCTGCGGCCGGTGGTCGCCCGCGGGCTGGCCAAGGATCCGCGGTGGCGGCCCTCGGATGCGCTGCTGCTGGCGGGGCAGCTGGCGGAGGCGGCGGCCGGGGCGTACGGGCCGGACTGGCAGGAGCGGGGCCGGTCGCAGCT
>JASHPP010000331.1 GCA_030038035.1 Trebonia sp. | reverse complement strand
ATCTCTCCCGTCTCGGCTTGCCCGGCGCGACAAGATCGACACGCCAGTCACGAGTCGCAACTCTGGACCTGAGATTGAGGACAGGGGCGACGCCAGCCGGAAATTCAGCCACGACAATTCCCAATCCTTCCGCATCGCGACCAAAGGCTCTCACCTTTCCGCCTTTACATTCAATCGAACCGGCAAGAGTCCTCTGGAACGGCGAACTGAGGCGGAGCGGCTTCGGCAGCCACACCAGCGTTGTACCGGAAGGCTCCAGCACTTGCACAGATGTGGTCAGCTCAAAGACGCGCCAGTCAGAGCTCCGGGTCTCCTGCGCGGGAAAAGCTTTGGCGGTAGCGGAGATAAAGGTGATGGAACTCGCTGCAAAAGCTTTCAGGACGTCACGCCGATTCATGTTTCCTCCAGATCAGTGGGACTGCCTTTCCGGTCGCCATCGGAAATGCCGAGCGACGACAATTCCGAGCCCAGCAATCATGACGCAAAAATGTAGCCGTCAGGCCGCTTGGGCGGGCAAAAATTATCTCGCGAGTGGAGATGCCATGCGAGGTCGCCGCCTGAGACGTTGAACCGTCATGGGAACCTGGGGAGCATTCGTTGGCCGGCGCGAGCCATGATTCGGCCCGCGCAAGCGATTTTCCGTGCCGAGATGCGAACTCAGGCCAGGTCGAAGCGATCCAGGTTCATCACCTTGCCAAATGCGGCCGCGAAGTCCTTCGCGAATTTTTCCTTCGCGTCGTTCGATGCATACGCCTCCGCGATTGCCCGGAGCTGGGAGTTCGAACCGAAGACAAGGTCGACGCGGGTTCCCGTCCACTTGACTTTGCCGGTGACGCGATCAAGTCCTTCATAGACGCCTTCCTCGGTTGAGGAGGGCTTCCATTCGGTCGACATGTCGAGCAGGTTGACGAAGAAGTCGTTGGTCAGCGACCCGGGGGTCGCGGTGAAGACGCCGAGCTTGGACCCGTCGTAGTTCGCGCCAAGGACACGCAGGCCTCCCACGAGGACCGTCATCTCTGGTGCGCTCAGCGTGAGCAGGTTCGCCCTGTCGATCAGCAGGTACTCGGCCGGCAGCCGGGTGCCCTTCCCGACGTAGTTGCGGAACCCGTCCGCCCTGGGCTCGAGGTTGGCGAACGACTCCACGTCGGTGTGCTCGGCAGACGCGTCGGTGCGGCCGGGCGCGAACGGGACCTCGATGTCGAAGCCGGCGTTCCTGGCTGCCTGCTCGACGCCGACGCCGCCTGCGAGCACGATCAGGTCGGCCAGCGAGAGCTTCTTGCCGCCGGTCTGGGCGGCGTTGAAGGACTGCTGGATCCCCTCAAGGGTCCGCAGCACGGTCGCCAGCTCGTCGGGATTGTTGACCTCCCACCCGTTCTGCGGCTCGAGGCGGACGCGCGCGCCGTTGGCGCCGCCGCGCTTGTCGCTGCCGCGGAACGACGCGGCCGACGCCCACGCGGTGGAGACGAGCTGCGGGACCGACAGGCCCGAGGCGCGGATCTGGCCCTTGAGCGCGGCGATGTCCGCGGCGTCGGCAAGCGCGTGGTCCACGGCCGGCACGGGGTCCTGCCAGATCAGCGTCTCGGACGGGACCTCAGGCCCGAGGTAGCGCACGACCGGGCCCATGTCGCGGTGGGTCAGCTTGAACCAGGCGCGGGCGAAGGCGTCCGCGAACGCGTCCTGGTCCGTCATGAAACGCCGCGATATCGGCTCGTAGATCGGGTCGAACCGGAGCGAGAGGTCGGTCGTCAGCATCATCGGGGTGCGGCGCTTGGCCGGGTCGTGGGGGTCGGGGACGGTGCCCGCCCCCGCGCCGTCCTTCGGCTGGTACTGGTACGCGCCCGCGGGGCTTCGGGTGAGCTCCCACTCATAGCCGAAGAGGATCCGAAAGAAGCTGTTGTCCCACGTGGTCGGGGTGTCGGTCCAGATGACTTCGAGACCGCTGGTGATCGCGTCCCCGCCCACGCCGCTGCCGTAGCTGCTCTTCCAGCCCAGGCCCTGCTGCTCGAGCGGGGCAGCCTCGGGGTCGGGGCCAACCGCATCGGCGGGACCCGCGCCGTGGGTCTTGCCGAACGTGTGGCCGCCGGCGATCAGGGCGACTGTCTCCTCGTCGTTCATCGCCATCCGGCGGAACGTCTCGCGGACGTCGCGGGCCGCGGCGAGCGGGTCCGGGTTGCCGTTGGGGCCCTCGGGGTTGACGTAGATGAGGCCCATCTGGACCGCGGCCAGCGGTTCCTGAAGCTCGCGGTCGCCGGAGTAACGCTCGTCTGCGAGCCAGACGGTCTCTGGACCCCAGTAGACGTCATCGTCTGGTTCCCAGACGTCCTCGCGGCCGCCGCCGAAACCGAAAGTCTTGAAACCCATCGACTCCAGGGCGACGTTCCCGGTGAGGATCATCAGGTCGCCCCAGGAGATCTTCTTGCCGTACTTCTTCTTGACCGGCCACAGCAGCCGGCGGGCCTTGTCGAGGCTGACGTTGTCCGGCCAGCTGTTGAGCGGCGCGAACCGCTGCTGCCCGGCGCCCGCGCCGCCACGGCCGTCGTTGATCCGGTACGTGCCCGCCAGGTGCCAGGCCATCCGGATCATCAGCGGGCCGTAGTTGCCGAAGTCGGCCGGCCACCACTTCTTGGAGTCGGTCAGCACCGCCGCGATGTCGCGCTTGACCGCGGCGAGGTCGAGGCTCTTGAATTCCGCGGCGTAATCGAAGCCCTCCCCCATGGGGTTGGCCACGGCGGGGTTCTTGGCGAGGATCTTCAGGTTGAGCCTGTTCGGCCACCAGTCACTGTTGGCATCACCCTGGGTCGGGTGCGTCAGACCGTGCAGGACCGGACATCCCCCGCTCTCCGGGGTCGGGCCTTCGATGTCTACTGGATCATGGTTCTCAGTCATGAGAATCCCTCCGGACTAGGCGGATCACGATGCCCCGGCACTTGGGGCGATGGAACAGTCGGGGCACAGGCCCCAGTAGACGACCTCGGCCTCGTCGATCGAGAAACCGCGGCCGTCGGAAGCGGTCAGGCAAGGCGCCTCGCCGACCGCGCAGTCGACATCGGCGACGACCCCGCACGACCGGCACACGACGTGGTGGTGGTTGTCGCCGACGCGTCCCTCGAACCGGGGCGGACCGCCGGCCGGCTCGATGCGGCGCACGAGTCCCACCGCGGTCAGCGCGTGCAGGGCCTCGTACACGGCCTGAAGCGAGACATGACCCACGCGAGCGCGGACTCCGGAAGCGATCGCCTCGACGCCGAGGTGGTCACCATTGCGGATGGTCTCGAGCAACGCGACACGGGCGGCCGTCACCCGCAGGCCAGCACCACGCAGCGCCTCGGCGGTGGACGGACTCTGGGGTGGGGTCACGGGCCAAACCTATCGCCAAAACACGAACAGTACAAAAAAACGAATGAGCCAACTTTGGGCTGCCAGGCGCTGCGGCCCGAGAGTACGCCTTCGCCTCCGCATCGGCCATTGGCACCTTCTCCGCCGGCCGCGCTGCGCCAGGCTATAGCTTTCCTGAGGTGACTTCCCTGCCCGCGCTCGTTGTCGTCACCGGTCCTCCTGGCTCGGGCAAGACCACCCTCGCGCACAGGATCGCGCATGCGGTGGGATGTCCGGCGATCTGCCGGGACGAGATCAAGGAGGGGATGGTGCACGCCCAGCCGGGGTTCGTCCCTGGACCGGGCGATGAACTGACGACGCGGACGCTGCCGGCCTTCTCCGGCGTCGTTGAGCTGCTGCTGCCGCAGCGTCTCGCGCACGCCGACCCCGGCCCGCGGGACGCGGCGGACCATGTCCAGCGGCACCGCGCTTTCGACCGGGTCTCGGCGGATGCCCTGACGGAATGGCGCAGCCGCAGCACCTGCTGGCTGACCCGCTTCGGGTCGACGCTCATCCGGGCAAGCACCTCCGCAGCAACCGCTCCTGGCTCGCGGATCAGCGCTAGCGGGATGTACTCGGTACTGACCCTGGTTATCCCCGAGTCGCAGCGCTTCCCGCAGTGAGAGTTCCAGCACGTTCCCGGCTTGTCGCGTGTACTTCGCGAATGGATCGATCGGATCTGCCTCGCTCCAGCCGGGCGCCTGGCCGAGCACCTCCCGTACTGCCTCCGGGGTGACTCCCAGCGACCCGAGCGCCCTGCCGGCAACGCCGTCCCGCTCGCGGGATGGAGCCAGCAGGATGTGCTCGGTGCCGACGTGGTCGTGGCTGAGCAGCCTGGCTTCGTCCTGCGCAAGCGCCGAAATCTGCCGCGCCCTGGTCCGTGAACCGCTTACGCATGTGTGTCCTCCGCCCGTCCGGCCTGGGCCCGGCTGCCGCCCGGTACATATCATGGTCCGCGGGGACCGGCAAGACCACGCCGCCAGCCAGGCGCGCCGCGGCGCCAGCTCCTGCGAGCACCGCCTTCGATCGGTCGGCGTGAATGCGGTCAACCCAGAACTCGACGTCTTGTCGGCCCCTGTGCGGCGGCGATAATGACGTCGAACTTGGCAATCTTGCTCGTTATGGTATTTGTCGCGCAATGACCTTCCGTTTCACACTTGGCGCCGGCGCGGCTCTCCGCCTGCTGAAGCCGAGGCCACCCATTCCCGCACGGGTCTTCTTACCGATACAAGCGGAAGCAGGGGCGCACCAAGCGCGACGCGTTTGTTGGGGCAACTGTTGGGACAGGTACGGGAGGGGACTAGATCGATCGAAGGAGACGGTCATGAAGAGCAAGGCAGCCATACAGGTAGCGCCTCGAGGACCGCTGGTGATCGAGGAAATCGACATACCGGACCCTGGTCCTAACCAGGTCACAGTTCGCAACTTCGCGAGCGGTGTCTGCTATTCACAGGTGCACCAGTTGCTCAATCCCAGGTTGCCTAGGCCAATGGGGCTCGGCCATGAGGGCAGTGGCGTCGTTACACAGGTGGGGAAGGAAGTCACCCACGTAAAGGAAGGCGATCACGTCATCTCTACATGGGTTTCCCGAATTCCCATTAGAGGCTTGCCTGTTTCGACGCCCACCGGTGCCACCTTCCACGGACGGCCCGTGATCGCTGACGGCGATTTGTATACCTGGAGCGAGCATATGGTGACATTCGCGGATAAGGTCATCCCTATGTCGCCGTCGGACCCAGCCGATATCAGCTGCCTAATTGGCTGCGCCGTGTTGACAGGGGCCGGCGCGGTCCTGCACACGGCAAAGGTCGGGCTTGGCCAGTCGGTAGCCGTATTCGGCGTCGGAGGCGTCGGTTTGTCGGCGATTGGCGCAGCTGCTATTGCTGGCGCTGACCC
>JASHPP010000330.1 GCA_030038035.1 Trebonia sp. | reverse complement strand
CCACCCCGGCGCGCGCCGGCGAGGGCCCCGCTGGCGGCAGGGGTTCCGGCAGCAGGGCTGGTGCCCGCCCCCGCGGGGACGGGACGCCCCGCGGGGACGGTGCTTGAGGTGGGACTGGCGCACCCCAGGGGGCTGCCGGTCTCCAAGGGGTCGGCGCTCCGCCAGGGGCTGCCGCTCTGCAGCAGGCTGGCGCTCTCCTGGGGGACCGCGGTCGCTGTGGAGGCGGCGCCGACTGTGGAGGCAGCGCCCGCTGTGGAGGCAGCGCCCGCTTTGGAGGCGGTGCTCGGCGCGGCGACGCTCGGTGCGGGGATGCTGGTTGCCGCGAGGAGCGCGAGGAGCGCGAGGACCGCGAAGGCGGCTACCTCGATCACGCCCGCGACCACGCCGGCCGTGGTTCTCACCTCGCGGAAGCCGAACAGGCCCACCCACAGCGACAGCAGGTAACCGCCGAGGGTGGCGAGCGCGAAAAGCGCGCCGGCCGCGGCGGACGCCGCGGCCGGCAGCCACGACGACCGGGCGAGCAGCGGCGTGATCGCCGCCGCGAGCGCGAGCGCGAAGGCGGCGATCACCTGCAGCAGGAAGAGCCAGCCGATCACCGGGATGGTCCGGTAGCCGGTCAGGTACAGGTCGAGGTGGATCGCCGCGGTCGCGCCGAGCAGGCCCGCCCCGGTCACGCGAAGCGGCCACCGCAGGCGGGTAAGGATCGTGGTCCCCATACTCCGTGACACGTGCGGCGGCCCACTGCCGGTTCACGAAGTCCGGGCGGCACTCGCGGTCCTGGCGCCTCCATACTGGACAGGTGCCGCGCCCCGCCCTGCTGCTCGACGTCGACGGTGTCCTCAATCCCTACGGCACCGCGACGTGCCCGGAAGGGTTCACTGAATACGACCTGTTCCCCGGACAGGAACCAGTCCGCCTGTGCCTGGCGCACGGGGAATGGATCAGCGAGCTCCGGCACGTCTTCGACGTCGCCTGGGCCACGGCCTGGAACGACGTCGCCAACCGCCTCCTGGCCCCCCTCCTGGGCATCGCGGCGCTCCCGGTGGTCACCATGCCCCCGCCCCCGTTCCAGCCGCGTGACAAGGTGCCCCCGATCGCCCGGTTCGCCGCTCGGCGCCCCGCCGTCTGGATCGACGACCTTCACCCCGAGCAGGCCTGGACATGGTCCGCAGGCCGCCGCGAACCCACCCTCCTCATACCGATCGCACCCGCCGCCGGCCTGACACGACAAGCCGTCGACCAGGCACTCACCTGGGCAAGGCAGACCTGATCAACTGCTCCTTCAAGAGAGCCGCACCCATTGGATTTACGAAAGGAACTTCAGGAGAGCGGCGGTGGTCTCCTCGGGTGCCTCCTCCGGAAGGTAATGCCCGCAAGGCAGCGCCTGACCGTCGACCATGGTCGCGTACTGCCGCCAGATGGCGAGCACGTCGGGATAGTTACGGCCGACGAAACCGTGCTGGCCCCACAGGGCGAGCAGCGGCGCCGTGACCTTCTCGCCGCGTGCCGCCGACGCGTCGTCGGCGGCGAGGTCGGGGCCGGTCGCCGCGCGGTAGTCCTCACAGGAGGCGTGGATCGCCGCCGGGTCGCGGAAGCACCTGACGTACTCGGCCAGGGCCTGCGGGTCGAACGGGTGGCCGCCGCGGCGCAGCATGCTCAGCCGGCCGCGGATCCAGCCGTCGGGGTCGGCGCCGAGCAGGTGCTCAGGGAGTGGCTCTGGCTGGGCGAGGAAGAACCAGTGCCAGTAGCCGAGCCCGAACGTCATATCCGCTGTCCGCAGGGCGTGCCTGGTGGGAACGATGTCCAGAACGGACAGTTGTGTTACGGCCTGAGGATAGTCCAGCGCCATCCGGTGGGCGACCCGGCCGCCCCGGTCGTGTCCGACCACGGCGAAGACCGGGAACCCCAGTTCGGCCATCACCTGGACCTGGTCGGCCGCCATCGCGCGCTTGCCGTATGCCTCGTGGTTCGCGCTGCCGGAGGGCTTGCCCCTGTCGCCGTAGCCGCGGAGGTCGGTGAGGATAACCGTGTGGTGTTCGGCGAGGCGGGGGGCGACGTGATGCCACATGACGTGGGTCTGCGGGTAGCCGTGCAACAGCAGCACCGGGCTGCCGTCGCCGCCGACCAGCGTGTTTATCCGGATGCCGTCGGTTCTTACGGTTGTTCGGCGGAAGAGGTCGGGCAGCGGAACGGTCATCGTGGCCTCCTCGATCTCGCCCGCGCGCTGGCGGGGAGCTGACATAATCCACGCCAACCGTCACCAGCCGGACGGCGTCTTAGGCGGTTGTACCCGTTTGGGCAGGCTATGCCGGGTAAGGGTGAGCCGGAGTTGGGTGGGCCGGACGTGGGTGGGCCGTACTTGCAGAGAGGATTGGCCGGATGACATCAGTTGCGCGAGCTCGCCGCCGGATCGCGGGCGGGGCGGTAACCGCCGTCGCCGCCGCCGTTATGGCCCTGGCGGCGGGGTGCACCTCCGCGGCCTCGTCCTCGAGCTCAGCGCCGGTCCCTGCGCCGGCGACCACGCCCGCGGCGCCCACGTCAGCGCCGGCGACCACCGCGGCGCCGTCGCCTACTTCCGCTACTCCTGCGCCGAGTTCCTCCGCCAGCGCCACCAGCCCGGCGAGGGCCGCGGGCGCCGCCCCCGCCTGCGCCACCGACATCCTCAAGGTCACCCCCGGCCTCGCCGAGGGGGCGGCCGGCTCTGCCTACCAGGTCATCGATTTCACGAACCTGTCAGGCGAGCCATGCACGCTGTTCGGCTACCCAGGGGTCGCGCTCGCGGGCGGCGCCCCCGTCACCCAGATCGGCGCGGCGGCCTCGCGCTCGACGGCGACCGCGGCCACGCTGGTCACGCTGGCCGCCGGCGGGACCGCGAACGCCCTGCTGCGGATCACCGATGCGGGCAACTACCCGACGTCCGAGTGCGACCCGGTCGCCTCGACCTACCTGCAGATCTATCCGCCGAACCAGACCACGCCCGTGTACGTGGCCTATACGTCGACGGGGTGCTCGTCGACCGCGGTGAACTTGCTGTCGGTCGGCGTGGTGCAGCCCGGCAGCGGCGGGTGAGGCTGCTCTGCCGCTCTGCCGCTCTGCCGCTCTGCCGCGGCGGCGGCCCGGGCTGGGTTCGCCTGGTCCGGTCGCGACCGCGTTCCCGGCCGGGCGCCGCCTCGTACGAAGGGACCTTGTTTTCAACTTGGGACCCGGGACGCAGCGTCGATGTCCCGTTTTATCATATTTTGTCCATGCCGCTGGGGTCCTATCTTGGCCCGGGCGCGCGACCGCGGGGGTCAGGCGACGGGGATCGCGGCGAGCAGGGCGCGGGTCCAGTCGCGATAGCCATCCTGGCTAGGGTGAAAGCTGTCGCAGGAGAACTTGCCCGGCCACGGGGGCGTGAAGTGCGTGGACACCGCGGCGACCGGCAGGTCGCGCTCGCTGGCGACCTCGCGGATGACCCGGTTGATGCGGTTGACGTACGGCACGCTCACCCGGCCGACGATCCCCAAGAACCCTCCGGCGGGCAGTGGCAGGTCGAGAACGACCGTCCCTTTGGGGATCGCGGCAAGCAGCGACCGCATGTCAGCGAAAAGCTTCGCCGGGGCGCTATAGAAGATGTCGTTCGCGCCGATGCCGACGGTCACCAGGTCGGGGGCCTGCGGGAGCTGCGGTACCTTCGGTACCTGCTCCGTCAGCACGTCGCGGATCAGCGCACCGGAGACGGAAAGGTTGAGCACTTGCCAGTGCTGCCCGGTCTTGCGGCGCAGTTGCTGCAGCGCCTGGCCGACATAGCCGCCCTCCGGGCCCGGGGCGCCAAGGCCCTGTGCGGTCGAGTCGCCGAGGACGACCCAGAGCGGCGCTGGTTCGGTTGCAAATTCGCGGTGGGCGAGCACCTGCTCGTTGTGCGCCCGCCAGTAGGAGGCGAACGTCGCGCAGTCCTGACGCATGGCGGCCACGCCGTCGGTCCAGCGGCCGAACTTTCCGCCGCGGAGCCCGGAGACTTCGGCGTAGGGGCTCCGGGTGACGACGGACGCCGCGGTCGCGACGATCTCCACCGGCGACTTCCGGTTTGCGCCGCTGCCCGAGATGGCATTTATCCAGGC
>JASHPP010000329.1 GCA_030038035.1 Trebonia sp. | reverse complement strand
GCGCCCTCGTCCTGCAGCAGCCGGTGCCAGCCGCCCTGGGCGCTGGCCGCCCAGACCGTGCCGCCGGAGAACCACGGGCGGCGCAGCCGGGCCAGCGCGTCGCGCCTTGCCAGCAGGCAGCCGACCCCGGTCGGGAAGCCGAACATCTTGTACCAGCTCATCGTCACGAACTCCGGCCGGACCGCGCCGAGGTCGAGCCGGTTGGTGGGGACGAACGCCGCCGCGTCGAGCAGGACGTCGTAGCCCGCCGCCTGGGCGCGCCCGACCAGGCTCAGCGGGTGCTGTACGCCGCTGAAATTGCTCTGCGCCGGATAGGCGAACAGCCCGCGCCCGCGCCCGAGCGCCGCGCGCAGGCCGGCCTCGTCGACCCGCAACTCGGGGGTGGTCAGGCCGACGTACGTCACCCGCGCGCCGCGCGCCCTGGCGAACTCCCTGATCCCGTTGACCGAGTTGTGGTTGTCGACGGTGAGCACGAACCGGTCCAGCCGGCGGAACCGGTAGGCCTCGCCGACCAGCCGGCAGGCACCGGTCGCATTCGGGGTGAAGATGACGGCGTAGTCCTGCGCGGTGGTGTTGAAGTAGCGCAGGATAGCCGCCCGCGCCAGCTCGACCAGCAGGGTGGACGCGCTCGAGGTCGGGTTCGCCGAGTGCGGGTTCCCGTAGCAGCCGGCGCGCAGCCGGTTCGCGTGCCCGCTGAGCTGGGACCGCGCGGCGAGCCCGGCGCCGGTGTAGTCCAGGTAGACGTGGCCGCCCTCGTCCAGGTACGCGTACTCGGACGCGCGCAGCTCATCAAGCAGGGAGGTGGCCGCGTACTGCGGGTACGCGGCGTGGAAGTCGCTCATGGCATGGCCCCGATCACGTCCGCTTCGGCTACCGCGAATTCGACCAGGCACCGGTTAAGCACCGCTTTTGCGCTTGTTAACTATCGTGGACACGGCGGCGCAACCGCTCCCCGCTGACCGGCCGCCGGAGGGAAAGGTCCCATGGATACCGAACGAACAGTGGCTGCTGTCCTGGCCGGCTATCTGCGCCAGGCGGGGGTGACGCACGTGTTCGGGTACCCGGGGGAGTCCGTCGTCGACTTCATCGAGGCGACCCGCGACCAGGGCCCTGCCACGGTCGCCGCCGTCCGCGAGGGCAGCGCCGCGTTCATGGCCGAGGGCGCGGCCATGTGCACAGGGCAGCTCGGCGTGTGCCTGTCCACGCTCGGCCCGGGCTCGACCGCACTGCTCAACGGCGTCGCGAGCGCCATGCTTGACCGGGTCCCGCTGCTGGCGATCTCCGGCCAGGTGGACAGCGCCCGCGAGCAGTACTGGACGCACCAGCTCGTCGACCAGGGCCGGCTGTTCGCCCCGGTCACCAAGCTCACCGCCCGGCTCGAACCGCGGTCGGCCGACACCGTGATCCGCCGGGCCCTGCGCACCGCCACGGCCGAACGGCCGGGGGCCGTGCACCTGACAGTCACCGCGGATTCGTTCGGAATGACCGTGCCGGAAAGCGGGATCGGCGGGAAAGTCCCGCCGCTCGCCCCGGCCGCCGGCACCCTCGACTGCTACGGCGAGGACCCGGTGCGGCGGCTCCGCGCCGCGCGGCGGCCGGTGCTGCTCGCCGGGGGCGGTGCGGTGCGCTGCGGCGCGACCGCGGCGCTGACGCGGCTGGCCGAGCGGGCCGGCCTGCCCGTGGTGGCGGGCGCGATGGCCAAGGGCGTGATCAGCGAGAACCACCCGTACTTCGCGGGCGTGCTCGACATGGCCGGGTACCGGGTGATCTGGGACCTGCTCGCCAGCGCGGACCTGATCGTCGCCGCGGGCTTCGACCCCGTCGAGCTGATCACCCCGTGGCAGGTCGCCACCCCGGTGCTGCACGTGGACACCACGCCGAACACCGACCAGATCTACCCCGCCGTCACCGAGCTCGTCGGGAACGTGGCCGCCGCGCTCGCCTGGATCGACGCGAACTGGACCGGCGCGCCGCGGTGGACCGCGCACGAGGTGGCCGCGCACCGCGGCGCGCTGCGGGACGCCTGGCACGCCGGCTACGCGTCCGGTCGGCTGAACCCCTCCGAGGTCGTCACGACCGTGCGCGAGGCCGCGCCGGCCGGCACGATCGCGGCCGCCGACGTGGGGTCGCACAAGATCATGGCCGGGCAGGCCTGGGTGGCGCGGGCGCCCCGCGAGACGCTGATCACCAACGGGCTGTCCGCGATGGGGTTCGGGCTGCCCGCGGCGATCGCGGCGGGCGTGACCAGGCCGGGCGCGCCGGTCGTCTGCCTGACCGGCGACGGCGGGTTCGCGATGACCGCGCCCGAGCTGTCGGTGGCGTCCCGGCTCGGCCTTGGCCTCGTGGTCGTCGTGTTCTCCGACGGCACCCTGAACCGGATCGAGCTGCACCAGCAGTCGCTTGGCTACCCGCTGACCGCGACCAGCGTCGACCGCACCGACATCCCCGCGCTGGCGGAGTCGCTTGGCTGCGACGGCGTGCGGGTGGACAGCGTGGCCGGGCTGGAGAAGGCCCTCGATTTCCGGCGCACGCGGCCGCTCGTCATCGAGGCGCGGATCGACACCGCGCAGTACGCCGCGCAGTTCTGATCCCGGCCCGCCGCTAAACTCACCCTCTGTGAGTTTGTCCATCGGCATCGTCGGCCTGCCCAACGTCGGCAAGTCCACCCTGTTCAACGCGCTGACCCGGGCCGGGGCGCTGGCCGCGAACTACCCGTTCGCCACGATCGAGCCCAACGTCGGCGTCGTCGGCGTCCCCGATGCCCGGCTCGCCGCGCTCGCCGGGCTGTACCACAGCGCGCGCATCGTGCCCGCCTCCGTGCGGTTCACCGACATCGCCGGCCTGGTCCGCGGCGCGTCGCAGGGCCAGGGCCTCGGCAACCAGTTCCTCGGCCACATCCGCGAGACGGACGCGATCTGCCAGGTCGTCCGCGTCTTCGCCGACCCCGACGTGGCCCGGGTGGAGGGCTCGGCCGACCCGGAAGGCGACATCGAGACGGTCGTGACCGAACTCATGCTCGCCGACCTGCAGACTCTCGACAAGGCGCTGCCCCGCCTGGTGAAAGAGTCAAAATTCAGCAGGGATCCAGAACGGGCCGAGGTGACCGCCGCGGCCACCGCCGCTGTGGACGTGCTGAACAGCGGCACGACGCTGTCCGCCGGCGCGGCGGCCGCCGGGATCTCGCTGCGGGCGCTGCGCGAGCTGCACCTGCTGACCGCCAAGCCGTTCCTTTACGTGTTCAACATGGACGTCGCGGACCTGGCGGACGAGGGGCTGCGCAAGCAGCTCGCCTCGCTTGTCGCGCCCGCCGAGGCGATCTTCCTCGACGCGAAGACCGAAGCCGACCTGACCGAGCTGCCGCAGGACGAGGCCGCCGAGCTGCTCGCCGAGGCCGGGATGGGCGAGCCGGGGCTGGCCCAGCTCGCGTCGGCCGGGTTCCGCGCGCTCGGGCTGCAGACGTTCCTGACCGCCGGGCCGAAGGAGACCCGCGCCTGGGAGATCCCGGCCGGCGCGACCGCACCCGAGGCCGCCGGGGTGATCCACACCGACTTCCAGCGCGGTTTCATCAAGGCCGAAATCGTGTCTTTCGGCGACCTGATGGCCGCCGGCTCCATCGTCGCCGCCCGCGCCGCCGGCAAGGTGCGCATCGAGGGCAAGGACTACGTCATGCGAGACGGCGACGTGGTGGAGTTCCGCTTCAACGTGTAGTCAGCCGCATTCGCGCAGGTCATGGCTCACAATCCCCCGCGGTCCGCACAGGGTCCGCATGGGGTCCGCAATCCGGAGCGTTTCCGCCATTATCGCGCTGCTGTCCCATCCGCCGGGCGCCGTCGCGCATGATCGCCTTGATGCTCCGCACCGAAGTATTGTCGCAGCACCGCGACAGGCTGCTTATCCATCGAACACGTGCTCTAATATAGCCAGGTGGAAGCGCTGGCCGTGGCCTTAACCCGATTCCGCCGCTGAGAACGACGCCTTGCGTCTTACTTCAAGACATGAAACGGCGCGTCAAATGCGCGCGTTTGCATATCGTGCAGGACAATGCGTGGTAGGAAACCGGACAAAGAGGGGCAACAAAGTGGCATATGCGACGAACATGGCCGCCGCGCTTTCCGGGGCGACCCTGCACCAGCTCCGCCACTGGCGAAGCCCGAGGACGGGCCCGCTGCTCGCGCCCGAGGTCGCGAGTGCGCCCCGCGCCCTGTACTCCTTCCAGGACGTGCTGGCGCTGCGAACATGCGTCAAGCTCCGCGAGTACGCGTCGCTGCAGAAGATCCGAGCCGCAATCGGCCGCCTCCGTGACCTCGGCGAGGCCGGGCCGCTCGCGTCCTACAAACTGGTCTCAGACCAGCGCGGCAACATCCAGGTCATCACCCCGGACCAGACCGTGAACCTGGGAAGCAAACCCGGCCAGCTGCAGCTAGTCGCGGTTATCGGTGACGTCATCGAGCCTTTCGCCGTCCGCGCCGGAGTGGTGGTGCCCGACCTTCTCCGTCCGCGCCCGTTCCTGGCCGTCGACCCGGAGACGCAGGGCGGCACACCGGTCATCGAGGGGACAAGGGTGCCGTACGACGCGGTGGCCGGTCTCATGCGCGACGGGGTTCCCGCCGAGCAGATCGGCGACTACTACCCGTCGGTGACGCCAGAGGCGGCGCGGGACGCCCTCGACTTCGCCCGCTACGTCGACAGCTACGACCCCGCGCAACTGGCCGCAGGGTAATGCGGATCCTCGTTGACGAGGACACGGCCGTCCAGCTCATACAGCCGCTTCGGCACCTCCTGCCGCGCCACCAGGTCGAGCACGTCTCTGAGGTCTCCTGGAAGGGCAAGAAGGACCGTCAGGTGCTGCCCGACGCCGCGCGCGCTGGCTACCACGTATTCATCACGCGGGACCGCTCCCAGCTCAGCGACCCACGCGAGTGCGACGAGATCAAGAAGTCCGGGCTGCACCACGTCCGGTACACACAGCGCCAGGAGGGAATGCGCGGCCTGGCAGTCGCCATAGGGTCTGTCATCGCCGCGCTGCCGCTGATGATGGAGGAGCTTGAGGAGGCCGAGGGCCAGCGGCTGGTGAGAATCGCAAGCATTGAGCCGCGGGACCGCTTCCGCATGATTGACCCGCGCCGGGAGTCGCCATCGCCTTACTGGCCGCGCTTAGGCTCGCGGCGCCTGCTCGGCGGAGGCGCCGCCAAACCAGCGCGGCGCGGGCCTGTGCGGTACCTGTACAGCGCTACGCTCGAAAGCGTGGACGAGCACTCGCACAAGATGGCAGCCGCGATCGGCACTCCGGTCGTCACCCTCGCCTTCAGCGCCATCGCGTTAGGTGCCCCCGCGGTCCACGCACGCCGCGCGGAGCCTCTCCGCGCCTGCTCTTCCGGGCCTCAGGGGGCCTACGATTTCCGACCGGTACTGAAGGCGCTGGCAGGGCGGCAGGTCAGCGGCTAGGTCGGCTAGGTCGGCTAGGTCGGCCAGGTTCCAGGCAGGGCTCTCAGCGGCCCGCGGAACGGCCTCGCGGCGGCAGGTCAGGAGCTGGGCCCTTCCACCCTGAAGGGGACTTTCCGTAACATCCTCGCAACAACCCAGACCCGGCTCTGTCACGGTCGCGCGCCAGTGTGCAGCCGGGTGGATCATCCGGAATCGGGGGCGCGTTCCCGCTCGGGCTTTCCCCGCCTTGTCAGTCAGCACCGGGGAGATGCACATGACATACGGGCGCGGGGGCAGCGAGCCCCCTTGGGAAGACGCGGAATACCCCGGGCAGGGCTATGGGCAGCAGTACCCGCGGGAC
>JASHPP010000328.1 GCA_030038035.1 Trebonia sp. | reverse complement strand
GCCACCGACGCCAGCGCCGCCAGCGCCACCGCCGCCACCGCCCGCCAGCCACGCCCACGCCTGATGCCCACAACCGCCTCCCTCCATCGCCAGCTCCCGCCTCCTGTGCCGGCAGCTCCGCGGTCTGAGCGTAAAGACGCAGCTCACCCCCCTCCACCCACCCACGGGCAGGATTCCCTGCCCTCCAGGGCAGTTCGGGCCAGGTGACGCTGATCTTGGAGATGCTCGTGTCGGCGCTAGGGGGTTATGGTGGGTATATGGACGTTTCGCCGCACACTGAAGCGCTGGCAGCCCGCCAGGGCGGGGCGGCGCGCCTGCCGCTTGGCACGCTGACGTCCGGCTATCACTTACGCCAGCTCCCGGCTGCCCGTGCGCGCGGTGGGCCATCTCCCAGCGATCAGGAATACCCCGGATTACCAACGATCACTGAGGTGACGGAATAAATGAACACCGGTCGTGATCCCATCGGCTGGCAGCTCAGCCGCGGGACATTGCTGCTTCTCGACGGTCCGGTGCAAGCTGAGCCGTGCGGTTCCGGGGCGGCAAGCGACCGTAATCCGGCTGCGGACCCGGACGAGCTGGTAAGAATTCACCGCTCCTATATTGACGCCGGATGCGACATCATCCGGACGCCGACCTCCGGGCTTCCGCGGGTATCCGGCGGCGCGGGCTCAGCCGGCTCCCCTGGCCCCCCGCGACCCGTCCGCTGGGTCGATCTGGCACGCGAGAGCATCCAGGCGGCCAGGGCCGCGGCGGCCTCCGCGGGAACGTCCGTGAGCGTCGCGTTCACGCTCGGCCGCCAGGTCGACGGCTCCGACGGCGGCGAGATCGTCAGCGTGCTCTCGCGGCTGTTCCGGCAGGCGCCGCCTGACCTGATCCTCGTCGAGAGCCTCACGGTTCTGCGTCCCTCTCTCTACCGGGCACTGTCGGACCTGCGCTCACTTGGCCTTCCCCTCTGGCTGTCCTTCCGCCGCTGCTGCGAGGGTCTTTGCGGGCCTGGCGGGCAGCACTGGGCCGGCGACGGACCCGACTCCTTCGGTCACGCCGTCTCGGAGTTCGAGAAGCTCGGGGTCGGCGCCCTGCTCGTCAACTGCATTCCCAGGGACCATGTCGAGGCCACGATCGACTACCTGCGCTACTTCACCGATCTGCCGCTTGGCGCCTATCCCGACCTCGATCCCGGGCTGGGCAGCCGGCCTGGGGACGACGGCAGGCCGCCCGGCTACGCGGAGCTGGCGCGACGATGGCGGGGGGCCGGTGCGCAGGTCATCGGGGCGTGCTGCGGCGGCGATCCGGGGCTGGTTGCCGAGCTGAGGCGCGAGCTCGCCGCCGAGCCGGCTCCCGTGGCCGGGCAGCACGGGCAGCAGCCCGCCGCGTCGGCCCAGCCGGCCCGGCTGGCCGCGCGCGGTGCCGCGACGTCGCCGCCCGTCCGGGCGTGGACGAACGCGAGGGGACGGCGCCTGTTTCCGATCCCGCTGCCGCGAGTCGCCCTGTGCGACGGAGTCGCGCCCCTGGCCGCCGGGGACCTGCTTGCCTGGGAGTACCTGTACCGGGAAGGAGGCGGCGCCAACCAGCGCTGCCTCCATGTCGGCTCGGGCAGCGGGCTGCTGGCAGTGCAGCTCGCGCTGAACGGCGCCACGCACGTCCATGCGATCGACATCGACCCGCAGGCGGTGCGCAGCACGCTCGAGAGCGCCTTCCTGAACGACGTGAGCTCATCGCTTACCGCCGAGGTCGCGGACCTCAACACCTGGCTCCCCAGCGAGCGCTACGAGCTGGTCGTCGCGAGCGTTGAGCAGCCACCCATCGACCCGAGCCAGCCCGATCGTTCCGTCCGCGAGTTCGACCCGTGGGGGCGAAGGCTCATCGACGGGCTGATCGCCAGGCTCCCGGTCTTCCTCGCCCGCGAAGGCCTCGCCTACCTCACGCAGACCTCCCTGATCAGTCAGCGCCGGACGATGCAGATGCTCTGGTCCGTCGGCATGGAGGCGCAGGTAGTCGCCTGGCACTTCTGGCCCGCCGACGTCCCGCAGGAGGACAGGCCGCACCTCGACCAGATCGAGCAGGCCAGCGACGCGTTCCACTTCCGGGTCGCCGATCACGCGGACATCGTCGTCGTGTACTTGCTCGAGATCCGACGTCGCCGCCTGGCACCACGGGCCGCGGCAACGTCCGACGCGAACGGGAAGTGACTGTCATGAGCGTAGAGCTCCCCCCTGCCTCGGGAACCGGATCCTCCGTGCTGCATGCCTACCGCCGGCTCGCGGACGAGTTTGGCGCGGCCCTGACCGAGCTTGGCCAAGGTCACCTCGTGGAACTGCACGCCACGGCGCGTGAGCTCGTGGAGAACGTGCTGGCCAGATTCGTGCTCGGGGCTGAGCGTGGTCGTGTCGCCATGCGCCGCCTGCGCGAGATCGGACCGCCGAGCGAGCTGCTCGAGGTAGCCCCCTACGAGGCCGCCTATACCGCCGAGCTCGACCGGGTGGTGCTGAGCCGGGTCCAGGACGGCTACCTGTTCGCGGAGTCGGTCCACGTGGCCGGCGATCCAAGGGGCGCGCTGCTCCTGCTCGACCGGCTGCAGGACGCGCCGGTCAGGCTCGACTATCCGCTGGTCGAATGGGAGGTCATGCGGAAGGGCTGGCCGGTTCTCGCCCGCGTCCGCGACGACGAGGACCCGCTGGACCGGCACGCCCACCAGGCCGTCATGAAGTGGCGCGAGTACGTGACGGCGCCGCTGGTCCTGGAGGGCCGGGTTGTCGGGTTCCTGCACGGCGACACCGCGATCTCGGGCCGTCCGCTCACCGATGTGAACCGTGATGCGCTGAGCATGTTCGCTGTCGCGTTCCCGGCCGTGTACGAGCTCGCGGTACTGCGCCACCGGCTGCGGGTCCAGCGCCAGGAGATGCGCCAGATCGCAAGCTGGGCGGATACGCGGACCAGCGAGCTCAGCGACAGGGCGATCACCCTGAATCCCGACGACGATCGCGAAGAGGTGAACGCGACCGTCTACACGCTGCCACGGTCGGCGCTGCCGAGCACCGGGCATGTCTCGAATCTGACCCGGCGTGAGATCGAGGTGCTTGAGCTCATGGTCAAAGGCGAATCGAATGGGCACATAGCCCAGCAGCTTTTCGTCTCAGAAGGCACCGTCAAGTTTCATGTCAAGAACATCCTCCGCAAGATGGGCGCGCGTAACCGCTCAGAGCTGACCGCCCAGTACTTCCGGATAGCCCTGAACTCCCAGGAAATGACCGGCTTTTGACGGCCGCGCCTGTTAGGCCACATGAACCCCGGAGCGGGTGCGCCGTTAAGACCCGGGGGGCCCTGGGGGTGGTTCCCCCCGGGGGGAGACTGCCGGGGTCCGGGGGGTCGTCCCCCCGGTAGGGGAACTGCCCTGGAGGGCAGGGAATCCTGCCCGTGGGTGGGTGGAGGGGGGTGAGCTGCGTCTTTACGCTCAGACCGCGGAGCTGCCGGCACAGGAGGCGGGAGCTGGCGATGGAGGGAGGCGGTTGTGGGCATCAGGCGTGGGCGTGGCTGGCGGGCGGTGGCGGCGGTGGCGCTGGCGGCGCTGGCGTCGGTGGCGGCGGGGTGCAGTAGCTCGCCGTCGTCGAGCGGGTCGCCGTCGGCCAGCGGGTCGCCGATTTACGTGGCCTCGCTGGCGTCGCTGACCGGGGCGGCGTCGTTCGCGGGCTGGCAACTGGGGGCGAAGGCGTACTTCGACTATGTGAATGCGCACGGGGGGATCAACGGGCACAAGGTGGATTTCACGATCCTGGATGATGCGGGCAGCCCGACGCAGGTGGCGCTGCTGGCGCGCAAGGAGGTGGACGCGGGGGTGGTGGCGTTCGCCGGGTCGATCAGCCTTGATGACTGCGCGGTGAACGGCAAGTACTACGACCAGCAGGGGATCGTGTCGATCGACGTGGGGTCGGACCCGACGTGCTTTGACAACCCGAACATCGACCCGGTGAACTCCGGCCCGGCCACCGACCCGGAGCTGCAGATGGTGTTCGCCGCCGAGGACCTGCACTTCACGAAGATCTGCATGATCAGCGACGCGGTGCCCGGGGAGGACCCGCAGTACCAGGCGGCGGTGACCGGGTTTGAGCAGGAGACCGGGCTGACGATCGACAAGTGGATCAAGGACTGGCCGCTGACCGCCAGCTACGCCCCCGCGGTGGCCCAGCTGGAGAGCGCCGGCTGCCAGGCGGTGGCGCTGCCGTTCGAGGCGTCGGGCGCGGTGCCGCTGCTGGCCGACGCCAAGAGCGAGGGGATCCGCAACATCACCTGGATCTCCGGGCTGGCGCTGTATGAGCAGTCGTTCCTGTCCGCGGCCGGGTCCACCGCCAACGGCATGTACCTGGGGCTGGAGTTCGCCCCGCCCGGCGCGCCGGGAACCCAGGAGATGACGGCGGCGTTCAAGGCCGACAACATCGCCCCGTCCGAGCCGGAGGAGTCCAGCTACACCGCGGCCTACGTGCTGGGCACGGTGCTGGCGACGATCAAGGGCCCGATCACCCGGGCGTCGGTGCTGGCGGCGTTCCGCGCCCTGAAGCCGCTGTCCGTGCCGACGATGGGCACCCCGTTCACCTTCGGCACCGCCTCGGCGCACCACCCCAACCAGGCCGCCTACATCGTCAAGATCGTCAACGGCGCCTTCGTCGACTACAAGACCGGCGAAAGCTGGCT
>JASHPP010000327.1 GCA_030038035.1 Trebonia sp. | reverse complement strand
CCCGGGTGCTCGGCCATCCCAGTTACCCGCGTCCGCCTGAGCGGGCCGGCGCTGCCGCGTCACCTGCCGGGCTGCATAACCGCTGGCTGGGGCGCTCGGTCCACCATAGATTGGACTCATGGTGTCGGCGAGTCATCTATTGCAGTTTGCCGGCCTTGCGGCGCTACTCATTGCGATTCCCGGGCCGAGCGTGCTGTTCACCATCGGCCGCGCACTGACGGTCGGCCGCAGGTCTGCGCTGTTCTCGGTCGCCGGGAACGAGCTGGGCCTATGTGTGCAAATCGCGGCAGTCGCGTTCGGCGTTGGCGCGCTCATAGAGCGGTCGGCGGAAATAGTCACGATCGTCAAATATGCGGGCGCCGCCTACCTGGCCTTCCTCGGCCTCCAGGCGATCCGGCACAGGCAGTCGATGGCCGAGGCGCTGGCGGCACGGATCGTACCCGTGTCGCCGCTGCGGGCGACGCGCGACGGTTTTATCGTGGGAGCGACCAACCCGAAGACCATCGTGTTCTTCGTGATCGCCCTGCCGGAGTTCACCGACCGCGCCGCCGGGCACCTGTCGGGGCAGGCGCAGATGCTGATCGTCGGCGCCCTGTTCCCGGTCATCGCGCTCGTCCTCGACAGCGTGTGGGCGGCGGCGGCGGGCACGGTCCGGCAGTGGTTCGCCCGGTCACCGCGGCGCCTGGCGCTGATCGGCGGCGCTGGCGGCCTGGTGATGATCGGGCTCGGCGTCAGCATCGCGGCAACCGGCCGCAAAGACTTATCCGGCGCCCGCGTGATGGGCGTGTCCAAAGGCAGCGAGGCGGCTTTGCTGACCGGTGCCACCTACCCCGACGCGGTTCGATCGGTGATCAGCATCGTCGGCAGCGCCGTGCATACCCAGGGCATCAGCCAGGACGTAAGGACCGGGTCACTGCTGGACATCCTGCAGACGCCAGTGGCCAGCTGGACATATCAGGGGCAGGACCTGCCGTACCTGCCCAACGTGGTCACGCCGAGGCTGAGGGCGGCCCTTGCCGCGGGCGACCCGGTCAGCATCGGCTGGGCAATGCCCGATCTGAGCGACGCCGCCGAGGTCGAACCCGCCATGATTCCCGTCGACCGGATCAGGGGGCCGGTGCTGCTATCGGCCGGGGACGACGGGGGATACGGAGCGGCCTACCACGAGATAGCGATCTCCCGGCTGAGATACCCGGCCCGGCACATCGTGTACGAGCACGCGGGGCACCCGATCGCCGGGCCGCCGTACCGGCCGACGCCCCGCGTCGCACCGCCGTACCGGCCGACGCCCCGCACTGTCATTTCCGGACCTGAGGTGGATTTCCGGCACAGCGAGATACCCGCAGCCGACGCCGCCGCCCGGGTCGGTGTCTGGCGCGAGGTCCGCGAGTTCCTGCAATAGTCCTCAGCTCCTCAGCGTGGCTTCAGGCGGGCACTGGCACCCGGCCTACTGCCGTCTCGTACAGGCTGCCGAGGTATAGCCACCCGTCGTGCTGACGGACGCCGACGATCTCGCGGTAGCGACCGGAAGGGCCGTGCAGGGACTTGATGATCACTCCGTCTGCGCCCAGCCGAGCCACGAGGCCGTAGCGTTTCGCGGCGGGCTGCAGTCGTTCGGGCAGCCGCGACGCGACGCGTCGTGGAGCCGGGTGTGGCATCAGCCGGTCGACGAGGGGCAGTCGCGGTGAGGGGAAGGCGACCCAGTAGGTGCCGTCGCCGACGGAGGACATGTTGTCGGGTATGCCGGGCAGGTTGGCAGCGAACGGCTCGGGGTGGCCAGCTCCGGGCCCGGTGAGCGGGATGCGCAGGATGTCATATCCCCCGGTCTGCGCGACCAGCAGGAACGACTCGTCCGGCGCGAGCGCCACTCCGTTGGGGAAGTACAGGCCGTCGGCGAGGAGGTCGAGGCCGGGGCCGGGCGGGCGGTAGCGGAAGACCCGGCCGTTGGGCCGGTGCTCGAGCAGGTCCTGCTTGTAGTGCTCGATGCGGAACCGTGCCGAACTGTCGGAGAAGTACACGCTGCCATCGGCCGCCACGGCGGCGTTGTTGGCGAACTTCAGCCGCCTGCCGCCGTAGGCGTCCGCCAGCACAACGACGTGACCGGACTGCTGCACCCGCAACAGCCCCCGGTAGGCGTCGCAGACGATGAGCGTGCCGTCGCGCGGGTCGGCCTCCAGGCCCAGCGGCCGGCCGTGGGTGTCGGCGAAGAGCCGGGGCGCGCCTGAGCCGGGGAACCCGGCCGGCCACTGCCAGATCCGGCCGTCCTCGACGCCGGCATACAGCCGGCCGGCGGAGTCGAACACGACGTCTTCTGGTTTGGACCCGCCGGGCACCTCCCACCGCTCCACCTGGTCGAGCAGCTGGTTGGGCGCGAGCACCCCTGCGAAGGCCGGCGCGGTCGGCGGGGTCCACGGCACCGGGTCGGCGCGGGGGTCGGCCTGCTCGCCGGCCCGTAGCACGATGCTCCACCGTGCTCGTGCCATCGCTCCCGGCCGCCGCCACGGCTCGGGATCGCCCACGGTGTTGCGCAGCCTGCCGAGCGGGCCAGCGGACAACTCGACCACTTCACCAGGGGAAAGCCACCGGCCGACCTCGACCCCGCTGCACCCGGGGATGGTTCCGAGCCCGATCACCGTGCCAGCCGTCAGCCGCTCGCCGACGCTGGCGTAGGCCATGACCTCTGCCACCGAGTGCCGCATCCCGCGGGTGCTTCCGGCGCCCCAGACCTCGCCGTTGACCCGGACCTCGACGTCCAGGTCGTCCAGGACGGGCAGCAGCTCCGACGGCGTGACGACGACGGAGCCGAGCGCGGTCCCGAAGTCCTTGGACTTCGCCGGCCCCATCAGGCCCTCGACCATCTCGCGGAACTGCACGTCGCGGGCGCTGAAGTCGTTCACGAGCACGAAACCGCCGACCGCGTCCAGGGCGTCCTGCGGTGTCAGGTCGGTGCTGTCGCGTGCGACGACTATCCCGATTTCCAGTTCGTAGTCCAGCACCTGGGCATACGCGGGCCAGCGCACCGTGTCGCCATCGCCGATGAACCCCGCCGGGTTCCCCTTGTAGTACACCGGCTGCTCGTACCACAGCGGGCGAGGGCGCAGCCGCGGGAACGGCCGCCGCGTCAGCCGCTCAAAGCCGTCGCTCACCACCCCCGCAGCCGATCCGTGCAACCGCAGCACGCCGCGGCTGGCCGCGATCAGGTGCTCCTCCCACAGCGAGCAGTCACGGAACGCCGGTGCCCGGACCGGCAGGCTGAGCAGCGGTGCTGGCTCGACCGATGGCGCCGCCTGGACCAGCTCCTCCGCGAGCTCGCGGACGTTCTGGTCCGCGCTCAGGAACGCCAGCAGGTCCGTCACCGCGGGCCCCAGCCGCTCCGAACCCGGGACCGTCAGCAGCGGCACCCAGCCTTCCGCACGCCCGACCGCCACGCTCGGCCCGGCCGCCGTCTCGACCATCCCCAGCCGCATCGCTACCTCCCAGGCCGTGCGTACCACCATCGTTCCGCAGCCACGCACCGGTCGCCAGCCAACCCGCCCGACCGGCGAAGCGACTCGCGAAGCGACGGGCGCGGGCGCCAGAAACGCCTCGAATGTCGGGGGGCTTCGCTATGGTCCGTGCCATGCGGTTCCTGCACACTTCTGACTGGCATCTCGGACGGTCGCTACACCGGGCCGACCTGCGGGATGCGCAGGCCCAGTTCCTCGACCACCTGGTAGAGACGGCTCGCGCCGAGCGCGTGGACGCCGTGCTCGTCGCGGGAGACGTCTATGACCGCGCGGTGCCGCCGGTGGACGCGGTGGCGCTGTTCGACGAGGCCCTCGTCCGGCTGCGCGAGACCGCGGCACGGGTGATCCTGATCAGCGGCAACCACGACTCGGCGCGGCGGCTCGGAGTCAACAGCGGACTGATCGACGCGGCCGGCGTGCACCTGCGCACCAGGCCAGGCAGGCTAGCCGAGCCGGTTCTGGTGCACGACGACCACGGCCCGGTCGCCGTGTACGGGGTGCCGTACCTGGAACCGGCGGTCGGCCTGCCGGACGCCACACCCGCACCCACACCCGCTCGCACACCCGCTCCCGCGCCCGCTCCGGACCCGGGCACCGGGTTGTCCCGGCAACGCAGCCACGAGGCCGTGCTCAGGGAGGCGGCGGCCAGGATCCGCGCGGACGCGGCGGAGCGCCGCGTCGGCCGCACGGTGGTGATGGCCCACGCCTGGGTGGCCGGGGGAAGAAACGACGAGGAGCGAAAGGAAGCCGCGCAGCGGCACAGGAGCGACTCCGAACGCGACATCTCCGTCGGCGGCATCGGCTACGTCCCCGCGAGCGTCTTCGACGGCTTCAGCTACGTGGCTCTCGGCCACCTGCACGGCCAGCAGACGCTCGCCGAGAACATCCGCTACAGCGGCTCCCCGCTGCCCTACTCGTTCTCGGAGCAGGACCACAAGAAGGGCAGCTGGCTGGTCGAGGTCGGCATCGACGGCAAGACCCGCGCCGAACGGGTCCCGGCGCCCGCCTACCGAACGCTGACCGTGCTGACCGGCCGCATTGACGACCTGCTCACCTCCGGCGAGTTCACCGCGCACGAAGGGGACTTCATAGCCGTGACGCTCACCGACGCGGCCCGTCCGGAGGGGGCGATGGACCGGCTGAGGCGACGGTTCCCGCACATCCTGACGCTGGAATTCAAACCGGAGGGCCGCACCGCCGATGCCGGCAGCTACCGCGAACGGGTCAAGGGGCGGGACGACCTCACGGTCGCGGCCGAGTTCGTCAGCCACGTGCGCACCCCGGTCACCACGGCCGAGCGGCACCTGCTCGCCGCCGCGTTCGAGGCCGTCCGCGAAGGAGCCTGCTGATGCGCCCGCACCGGCTCCGCGTGACGGCATTCGGCGCGTTCGCCGAGACCGAGCAGGTCGACTTCGACGACCTGGAGGGACTGTTCCTGCTGCACGGCGAGACCGGCGCCGGCAAGACCACGCTGCTCGACGCGATCGCGTTCGCGCTGTACGGCAGCGTGCCGGGGGAGCGGGGAACCGCCAAGCGGCTGCGCTCCGACCACGCGGCGGCCGGCCTGCCGACCGAAGTGCAGCTTGAGGCCACGATCGGCGACCGGAGGCTGCTCATTACCCGCAAGCCGGAGCAGGAGCGCCAGAAGAGGTCGGGCACAGGCACGGTCAGGGAGCCCGCCTGTGTGCGGCTGGAGGAGCGCTCTGCCGTCGGCACGTGGGAGCTCAAGTCGGCGCGAGTCGGCGAGGCAGACGCGGAGATCGGGCTGCTGATGGGGATGTCCGCCGAACAGTTCTTCCAGGTCGTGCTGCTGCCCCAAGGCCAGTTCGCCCAGTTCCTGCACGCCAGGGCGCAGGACAAGGAGGTGCTGCTGCAGAAGCTGTTCGGCACCGACCGCTTCGGCCGGGTCGAGGAGTGGCTGGCCGAACGCCGCCGCGCGACCGCCGCCGAGGTGGCAACGGCCAGCGAGGCCGTCGACCGGCTGGTGGCCCAGGTCGCCCAGGCCGCCGGCGTCCCGGTGCCCGACGCCGCCCCCGCGCCGGAAACCGCCGCTCCCGCGCCGGAAACCGCCGCTCCCGCCCCGGA
>JASHPP010000326.1 GCA_030038035.1 Trebonia sp. | reverse complement strand
ATTGTCGGTGCAGGCGAACGAGAAGGTGGTCACATGAAGCTCATTACGGCTGTCATCAAGCCCTTCAAACTCGACGATGTCAAAGCAGCGTTGCAGGCATTCGGCGTGCACGGCATGACAGTCAGTGAAGCGAGCGGATACGGCAGGCAGCGCGGGCACACCGAGGTGTACCGGGGCGCCGAGTACCAGGTAGACCTCGTGCCCAAGGTCCGCGTCGAGGTGATATGCGACGATGAGGATGTCGACGACCTGGTGGGCGTCGTCGTCAAGGCAGCGCAGACCGGCCGGATCGGTGACGGCAAGGTGTGGGTCCTGCCAGTGGATTCCGTCATCCGGGTGCGCACAGGGGAGCGCGGGGCAGACGCGATCTGAGCCGGCGTCCGCGCGGCCCTGACCGGGCGTTACAACAGACCGGGACCGGTTACCGCGAGCGCGCCATGCGCGGCGTGCACTGATCACTCGGGGGACCTGGTGAGCGCTAATGACCACTTTCGCGGCTGATCGTGGCCGAAGGACTACAGAAACAGATCACTGGCTGGCCGGGATGCTCGGCGCGGAGCCTGGCGTCGCCCTCGTGGCCGTCGGTGGGTACGGCCGTAAGGAACTGCTGCCAGGCAGTGACCTTGACGTGCTCTTGCTGCACGACGGCAGGGAAGGCATCGCCAAGATCGCCGACCGGATCTGGTATCCGGTATGGGACTCAGGCGCCAGGCTGGACCACGCCGTGCGGACCGTTCCGCAGGCCAGGAGGGTGGCCCGCAGCGACGTGAAGGTCGCGCTCGGGCTGCTGAACGCCCGGCACGTGGCAGGCGACGCCGACCTGACCACCCGGCTGCGCGAGGGGGCGCTCGAGGACTGGCGCGCCAACGCCAGGACCCGGCTCGCCGAGCTCAGGGAACTGCACGAGGAACGCACCCGGCTGCACGGCGAGCTGGCCTTCCTGCTCGAGCCCGATCTCAAGGAGTCCCGCGGCGGGCAGCGTGACGTGCACGCCATTCAGGCGATCGCGGCGGCCTGGGTGGCTCCCGCGCCAGGACCCCGGGTGCGCGCCGCCTATGAGCAGATCCTCGACGCGCGCCACGTGCTGCACGAGGTCACCGGGCGCCGGCTGGACCGGCTTGTCCTTGAGGAGCAGGACGAGGTCGCGCGCACGCTCGGCCTGCTCGACGGGGACGCGCTGCTGCGGAACCTGGCCGGGGCCGGCCGGACGGTCGCGTACGCGGTCGATCACGCCTTCCGCCAGGCCGACCGGGCGGGCGGGCGGCGGGCGCTCGGCGTCCGGATGCGGCGAGCGAAGCTGGAGCGCCGCCCGCTCGCGGACGGGGTCGTCGAGCAGGACGGCGAGGTGGTGCTCGCACGGGCCGCGGCGCCGGGCTCGGACCCGGTGCTGGTGCTGCGGGCCGCCGCGGCGGCCGCGCAGGCGGGCCTGCCGCTGGCCCCGCGGGCGCTGGCGCGGCTCGCCGAATGCCCCCCGCTGCCGGTCCCGTGGCCCGACGACGCGCGGGACGCGCTGGTGAGCCTGCTCGGCGCGGGGCCGAACGCGATCGGCGTCTGGGAGGCGCTGGACCAGGAAGGCCTGCTGACCGCCCTGATCCCGGACTGGGAGCGGGTGCGCAACCGGCCGCAGCGCAACCCGCTGCACCGTTTCACCGTGGACAGGCACCTGGTGGAGTGCGCGGTGAACGCCGCCGCGCTCACCCGCGACGTGGCCCGTCCCGACTTGCTGCTGCTTGCCGCGCTGCTGCATGACATCGGCAAGGGCTGGCCCGGCGACCACAGCGTCTCCGGCGAGGTGGTGGCCCGCGACGTCGCCCGCCGCATGGGGCTGACCGAGGCCGACTCCGAGCTTGTCGCCGCGGCCGTCAGGTACCACCTGCTGCTTCCCGTGGTGGCGACCCGCCGCGACCTCGACGACCCGGTGACCGTGCAGCACGTCGCCACCACCTTGGGCAGCAGGCTGCTGCTTGAGCTGCTGCACGCGCTCTCGCAGGCGGACGGGCTGGCGACCGGGCCCGCGGCGTGGAACGACTGGAAGGCGGCGCTGGTCGCCGACCTGGTGCGGCGCGTGTCGGCGGTGCTCGACGGCGAGCCCACCCCGGAGCCGGCCCCGCTGCGCGCGGACCAGCTCGCGCTGGTCGCCGGCGGGGGGCCGGCCGCGATCGTGGCGGGCAACGAGGTCACCGTGGTCGCGCTCGACCGGCCAGGACTGCTGTGGCGCGCCGCCGGCGTGCTGGCCTCGCACCGGCTCGCGGTGCGGGGCGCGAACGCGCGGTCGGTCGGCGACACGGCGGTCACCGTCTTCAGCGTCGCGCCCGAGTACGGCGACCCGCCGGACGCCACGCTGGTCGCGGCGGACCTGCGCCGCATGCTCGAGGGCCGCCTGGACGTCGAGGACCGCCTGGAGCGGCGCGCGCGCGCCGCGCGCCCGGCCAGCGCCGCCGCGCCGCCACCCAAGGTCACGCTGGTCGACGGCGCCTCGCGCAGCGCGACCGTGGTCGAAGTACGCGCCCATGACGAGCCTGGGCTGCTGTGGCGGATCGGCCGGGCGCTCGGTGAGTGCGGGCTCAACGTGCAGGCGGCGCGGGTGGAGACGCTGGGCGCTGAGGCCGTCGACGTGTTTTACGTCACCGATTCCGCTGGCGGCCTGCTCACCGACCCTGACCTGCGGCGCGGCACCGTTGCCGCGGTGCTCGCCGCGCTCACCGCTTCGTTATCCCCACAGGACGCGGCCCGCCCCAGCGATCCCTGAGCGGGGGGGCGGACGGTCTCGGCGGAATTTCCCGGGAGGCTTCTCCTCGCGAAATGTCGCCGATCGCGGTCATGGCCCCGGCGTAATAGGAGAGACTCTAACGTTTTTCTCAGAAAGTCACGAGGCGAAAATCGTAGCGTTCGCGCATGATTGCCGACTTGCTGAAGAATGAACACACCAAGCACGCATTGCGCCTGACAGGGGTGCGGAAGGCGCCATTTGCCGCGCCCGCGCGGACCTCGCACTACCGGTGCCCGCTGGTCGAGTCGGGCAACGGGCACGTGGTGCTCCGGCGGTATGGCGGCCCGCAGATCCCCGCGTCGGAGTGGGAGAGCCTCGAATACACCACGTATAAGAGCGATCCCTTTACCTACTTCGCCCCCATCACCTCGCCGACTGGCAAGATCGAGATGGTCGGCGCCAGGGAGGCCGGCGGCGAAGAGCTCGAGTGCGTGCCCACACCGAACGCGGACAAGTGCCCGACGATCACGAGTTGGCCGGATTCGATGGGCGCCCGCTACGGCCGCGTCCAGTTGCTTCGCATGAAGCCCAACACGCTGCGTGAATGCCGCTGGGGCACGCACCAGGACAACAACAACCTGGTGAACCCCGCCACGAAAGCGGCTGCCACGCGGGAACCCATACCCGCTACGCCCTGATCGCCAGCGTGGAGTCCAGCCCAGCGTTCGATGAGTGGATCGCCTCGCAGTTGCCCTAGCCGTCGCCGCCCGAACGCGTTGTGGCGGAGTCGGAACAGCCGGATGCGTCCGTTCGGGATAAGTACGAACGACCTCAGCCCGAACGGACCGGTAGCCTGGAAGCGTGTTTGAGACGCTCTCTGACCGGCTGACCCAGGTCTTCTCGCAACTGCGCGGCAAGGGGCGGCTGTCCGCCGCCGACATCGACGCGACCGCGCGCGAGATACGCATCGCCCTGCTGGAAGCCGATGTCGCGCTGCCCGTGGTCAGGCAGTTCATCGCGCGGGTGAAGGAACGCGCCAGCGGCGCGGAGGTGTCCGCCGCGCTCAACCCCGCGCAGCAGGTCATCAAGATCGTCCACGAGGAGCTGATCGAGATCCTCGGCGGCGAGGCGCGGCGGCTGCGGTTCGCCAAGGTCTCCCCGACCGTGATCATCCTCACCGGCCTGCAGGGTTCCGGCAAGACGATGCTGGCGGCCAAGCTCGCGCTGTGGCTGAAGGAGCAGGGCAACACGCCGCTGCTCGTCGCCGCCGACCTGCAGCGGCCGAACGCGGTGCAGCAGCTTCAGGTGCTCGGATCCCGCGCGGGCGTGCCGGTATACGCGCCGTCGCCGGGAAACGGCGCCGGCGACCCGGTAGCGGTCGCGCGGCAGTCCCTGGACGAGGCCAGGCGCACCCAGCACAACATGGTGATCATCGACACCGCCGGGCGGCTGGGCATTGACGCGCAGCTGATGGCGCAGGCGCGCGCGATCAGGGATGCCGTCGAACCCGACGAGGTGCTGTTCGTCGTCGACGCGATGATCGGCCAGGACGCGGTGGCCACCGCGCAGGCGTTCCTGGACGGCGTCGGCTACGACGGGGTGGTGCTCACCAAGCTGGACGGCGACGCCCGCGGTGGCGCGGCGCTGTCGATCACCGCGCTGACCGGCAAGCCGATCATGTTCGC
>JASHPP010000033.1 GCA_030038035.1 Trebonia sp. | reverse complement strand
GTGGGCACGGTGTTCGCGGCGATGACCGCGGCGTCCGGGGTGGTGCCGCAGATCTCGGTGGTGCTCGGCCCGGCGGCCGGCGGCGCCGCGTACGGGCCCGCGCTGACCGACGTGGTCATCCTGTCCGGCCAGGGGCGGATCTTCGTGACCGGACCCGACGTGGTGCGTTCTGTCACCGGCGAGGAGGTGGACATGGCCCGGCTCGGCGGTCCCGAACCGCACAGCCGCCGGTCCGGCGTGGTGCACCTGGTCGCCACGGACGACGCCGAGGCGCTGTCATACGCGCGCACGCTCGCCTCGCTGCTGTGCGAGCAGGGCAAGATCTCGCCTGAGTCGGTGGCCGACAGGGACCTGTCCGGGATCCTGCCGGAGTCCGCGCGCCGCGCCTACGACGTGCACGGGGTGACGTCCCGGCTGCTCGACGGCCCAGGCGCTGCCAGCCCACGGGGGGGCGACCCCCGGTCAGCCCCCCGGCATACCACGATTGAGCTGCACCCGCGGTGGGCACCGAACATCGTCACGATCCTCGGCCGGCTGGCCGGGCGCACCGTGGGCGTGATCGCCAACAACCCGCTGCGGCTTGGTGGCTGCCTGGATTCGGCGGCGGCGGAGAAGGCGGCGCGCTTCGTGCGGTTCTGCGACGCGTTCGGGGTGCCGCTGGTGGTGCTCGTGGACGTGCCGGGGTACCTGCCCGGCGTCGGCCAGGAGTGGGATGGCGTGGTGCGCCGCGGCGCCAAGCTGCTGCACGCCTTCGCCGAGGCGACCGTGCCGCGGGTCACGCTGGTGACCCGTAAGGCGTACGGCGGGGCGTACATCGCGATGAACTCCCGGTCGCTCGGGGCGACTCGGATCTTCGCGTGGCCGGACGCCGAGGTCGCCGTGATGGGCGCGGTCGCCGCCGTCCGCATCCTGCACAAGCGGAAGCTGGCCGCCGTGCCGGCCGACCAGCTGCACGAGGCCGAGGCCGCGCTGGCCGCCGAGCACGAGGCGACCGTGGGCGGGCTGTCACGCGCCCTGGAGATCGGCGTCATTGACGAGGTGGTCTCGCCTTCCTCGACGGTCGCGGCGATCGCCGCGGCCATCGCTTCGGCCCCGCAGCGGCGCGGTTCGCACGCGAACATCCCGCTGTAGGCCCGTCCGCCGCAGCCCGGCCGGTCGGCCGGCGTGGCGGTGCGGCGGTGCGGCGGTGCGGTCGGCTGCGGCGGTGCGGTCGGCGCGGCCCCGGCGACTTCGGCCGCAGGCGGCTTCCCTCGCGCCCCACGAGTCCCGCAAGTGCGACTCTGCACACTTTATGCATGGACAAATCGGGCATTCCGGGCGCCAGATGGTCACAGAGTGTGCAAAGTGCGCGAGCCGCTTGCGGGCGGGCGCTTGCGGCGGGGCGGGTTAGCCGCGTACCGCTGCCGCGTGGCGGGCGGCTGCTTCTGCCCGGAGCAGGGCGTCTATCTGGCCGCTGACCGAGCACGGGTAGCGGAGTGGCACGCACCCAGCGGGGACCGGGTCCAATGTGCCGTCCTGGTGATGGCGCTGATGGACCACTACGGGCAGCTCGGGGCGCTGGCGACGGATGGCGGCCGCGACGCCCAGCCCGGGGTCTAGCCCGTGCAGCACCACGTCGGCCCCGTCCACAAGCACGCACCGCTGCCCGCGCAGCAGCGGGCAGCCCTGCGGGTCGCCTGCCCCGCGGCAGAAGGCGACGTCGAACCCCGCGTCCTTGAATAGGGAGAAGTCCGAGATCGCCAAGGCCGGCCGGTCGTCCTCGACCAGCAGCCGGGGACGCCGCCCGGTCAGCGCCGGCGAGGACCACGTCCTCCTGGGCACTCGCTGTTGCATCTGTGCTCACCCCCACTGGCTGCCTGCCTGTGCCTGCGGTTTCAGTAACCGACTAGGGGTGCGTGGCGGGCAGGGCCGTTGGTCCTGCTCCTGGTCGTCGCCGGTGCCCGTCAGGGTGTCGACGAGCGCGGCCATGCGTTCGGCCGCGGCCATGCGTTCGGCTTCGGCGGCCACGCCCGACCACTAGCGTGCCTGGGATGCCTGGGATGCCTGACCGCGGCGCCGGTGTTCGCATCCACTCGTGCGCCATACTAGGCGGTTGGGATGATCTTCCAGGTCATGCCGTTCCAGAACGCTGACTCTGACCGCTTGGTGACGTCGAGCTGGGTGGTGGCCGCGAGCGCGACGCAGCTCGTCGCGGTGAGGCAGCGGACCTCGTCCAGTAGCCCCAGGTGCCCGCCCGTGGCGGTCATGCTGATGAGATGCCAGCCTTGGCCGTTCCACGAAGCGGCGTACACGCCCGGGTTGAGGTCGTTCCCGACCGCGAGGCAGCGGGTCGGCGACACGCAAGAGACGGACGCGAGCCCCGGGTAGGAGGCACCGGTCGGGACGGGGGTGACGGACCCGGTCCACGTGCTGCCGTTCCACCGCTCGACTAGCGAGCCGCCGGCTGGCGCCTCGTCGCTGCCAACGGCGAAACAGCTCGTCGCCGACGGGCAGGAGACACCGTAGAGCACGGCTGGCGAGGCGGACCGCGGGACGGTGGCGGACCACGCATGCCCGTTCCACCGCTCAATGAGCGCGCCCGCGCCGTCCGTGCCTGCCGCTACGCAGAACGTCGCTGTCGGGCAGGATACGTCCGTCAGCTCTCCGAAGCTCGTCCCGCGCGGGACGGGCGCCGTCAGCTGGCCCCATTTCTCGCCATTCCAGTGCTCGATCAGCGGGGCGAACTCGTAGCCGCCCTTGGGCGTGTAGTCACCGACAGCGTAGCAGCTTGTCGCCGTCGGGCAGGACACGGCCGCCAGCAGGGAAGGGGCACCGGGGGCCGCTGCCCTGGCCGCGGTCCATCGCGAGCCGTTCCAGTACTCGGCGATGGGGAAGGACCCGGACTTGCCGGTGCCTGGGTAGCCGGCGCCGACCGCCACGCACTCGTGGTTCGCCGTGCAGGCGACGCCACCGGTGCTTACCTCGCTGGCGCCGGCCGGATTGGGTATCGCGGTCCGCGACCAGGCCGTGCCGTTCCACCGCTCCCCGATCATCGCGGTCGCCATCTGGGGTGAGTTCGCGCCGACCGCGATGCAGTCAGTCACCGTGCGGCAGGCGATCCCGGTCAGCGCGGCGGGGTAAGTAACGGCAGGTCTGGTCGCGACAGTGCTGGCCGCTGGGGCCGCTGTCCCCGTGGCCGCCGGAACCCCGATCGCCGCACCCGCGACGACCGCCCCAAGAGCAGCGGCGAACCTCACCCGTGACATGGCCAGCCCCGGCAACCATAACCTCCTAAGCACCGTGGTCCTCTTCCGCGTTGTCGCCCTGGCCCCCGGCGCTTGCGGCGGTGGCCACGGCGCGGCCCTGGGTGCCCGCGTAAGCCCAATGGATCGGGGCTTAGGTGAACTCCACAAGCGGGAATGCCCGGTGGCGGCGCGGCGGGACCAGGAAGTTCTGCCGTCGGGTGGCGGTAATGAAGCGCTCGACGCCGTTGGCGAGCGCGACGTTGTTGAGGTACTCGTGCTGCAGGTTTTGCGCCGCCTGCGCGGTGCGCATCTGGGCGAAGAGGGAGGCGGTCGGCACGAACATCAGGAATTGCAGCTTGAACTGGTAGCTGCCGGCCGAGACCGTCACCCCCGAGCCGGGATAGGTCTCGTAAGCGGGCACGTCCATGGTGTCGAGGCCAGGACCGTCGTTGCGGATGTGCAGTGGCGTGCCGTCGGACGCCCGCGACACCTGCTGCAGGGCCGAAAGATGGCCGATCCGGCCGGTGCCGAAGAACGTGGCGCTGAGCGACTGGTTGGTGGACGAGAAGGTGCCAGCGCTGTCCTGGGCCTCGAGCGTGGCCACGTTGGTTCCCTGGAACACATTGTTGATGTAGGCAGGCCCGCCGCCGTTGGTGAACTGGTCGGTATTGCCCACCGAGGGGAGACCGTTGGGGGTGCCGAGCTGGTCGGAGTGAAACATGTACGCGCAGCGCTGGGTGAACGGCTCGGTGGGCAGCGTGGGGTCAAAGCCGTCGTTGTAGAACTGGTACAGGTCCTGGATGATGTGCGAGAAGTGGGCGATGGAGCCGTTGTCGAAATAGTCCCCGGCCACGGCGTTGGACATCACGGCCGAGGAGTTGCCTGCGAACGTGACGATGGCTGGCGGTCCGCTGGCGTTGGTCTGCTGGTCGATGAAGCCCATGGCCATGGAGGAATCGGGGTTGATATATTGCGCGAACTCGAAGCCGTAGTCGACGGCCATCGTGCGCGGCAGGCCGACCTGGACGAACTGGATGCGTGGCGTCCCGTAGTTGAACAGCCCCTTGAAGTCCGGTGAGGGCACATACACGCCGTTGAGGTTGTTGCTGCCCTGCATCCACAGCGGGACGGCGGCCAGGTTGACCATCGAGTCGCTGCGGAACTGGAAGAGCATGTCGTTGGACTCGATCGTGACGTTGACGTTGAACCGTTCCTTGACGACGTTCGGGATCAGCGCGTTCGGGCCGCCCACTAGGCCGTCCACCACGTCGGTGGGCATCGGGGTCGCTTCGATGAGGACAGGGATGCTGGGGTCGGCGAGCGTGGTCGGCATGTAAGCCGACACAATCGAATTCGGCAGCCGGTTGAAGTACGGGACGCCATAGGACACCGAGAAGATGAGCAGGCCCGACGGGTCCGCCGGGAAGCTGGCCTCGATCGCGTTCAGCGCGTTGGCCAGCGTGGTCTGGTCCGCCAGGGTCGGGGTGCGGGTCAGCGTCACCGGCTGGAACAAGGTATAGACGGGCGGGAACTGGGCCGTGACGTTGCCGGCGCCGTCGTTGAGTACTATCGCGGGATTGATAAAGGCGCCCATGTTGAACTGGATGTCCGAGAACGCCGGCGTCGTGCTAGTAGCCGCTCGCGCGACCGGCGACATGAGCCCTTCAAAGAGCGCGGCCTGGCTGAGGAGGAACGCGGTCGCCGCTCCTCCCTTTAGGGCCGAGCGCCGGCTGAAGGCAGTAGCTCTCAACTGTTCTGCATCCATGGCCTCTCCTCTGGGTTCCCTCAAGGTTCCATCTGAACCGAGTATTACGAAGAAATTAAGCCTGCGGTTCAACTGCGTCAAGAGCCTCGGGCCTTCTTTGCTTTGTGAATTGCGTTCGAAAAATACGCGGAGCGTTTCGAATAATATGCCGCTCCCTCAATTTTCGTGAATCGTGGTAACTCAGCAGACTTTCATAACTATGGTCACTGCATAGCCCCTTGCTAACCAAGGGAACACCGACCCATCAGGTTCGGCGGTAATGACGGCAGCCGGCTCCGGATCATCCCGGGCTGGCACTCCGTCTTACGCCAAGTCGTCGACGAGTTCGGCCGGCAGCTTGCGACGGCCGGCAAAGAACGGGATCTCGACGCGAGCATGGTGCCGGGCCTCCGCGCCGCGCAGGTGATGCATCAGGTCGACGATCCGGTGTAGCTCGTCGGCCTCGAACGCGAGGATCCACTCGTAGTCGTTGAGCGAGAAGCAGCTGACCGTGTTGGCCCGGACGTCCGGGTACTCGCGCGCCATCATGCCGTGCTCGGCGAGCATCGCCCGCCGTTCTGCGGGGTCGAGCAAGTACCACTCGTAGGAGCGGGCGAACGGGTAGACGCTAACGTAGCTCTTCGGCGCTTCTCCTGCGAGGAACGCCGGGATGTGCCCCTTGCTGAACTCCGCCGGCCGGTGCACTGCCATCGCCGACCAGACGGGCTCGCTGGCGCGGCCGAGGCAGGTCTGCCGGAACCGCACGTACGTCTCCTGCAATTCATCTGAGGTCGGCGCCACCCACCACAGCATGTAGTCCGCGTCGGCCCGCATGCCCTGCACGTCGTAGCAGCCGCGGGTGACTATGCCCTTGCCAGCTGCGTGGTCGAGCACCTCGGTGAGCTCGCCCGCCGCCTCCACCCGGTCGAACCCCCGGTCGGACACCCGGAAAACCGCCCACATCGTGTACCGGATCAGCTCGTTCAGGTCACGGGCCTTGAGCCGCTTTTCGCTGTCGGACATGCTTCCAATTCTACAGTGCCCTTTGCCTTAATCCCGGCTAATAAGGCAGCCGCACTTGACGGTCTGACCCGATTCCGCGAATAGCGCTGTGAGCTGATCCCTGCCCCGTAAATGATCTTGGTGTGGCGGGATTCCCGGTAGCGGGCATGCTGATGGCCCGGGAGCCGCGCCGGGTTCGCGATCTGCGGGCCTTTCTCCGGGTCGGGCTGGCGGGCCGTGGGTAAGGACGGGGAGCCGTGGCTCAGGGTGTGCAGGTCAG